>CAXNHR010000029.1:0-20004 GCA_964202135.1 Luteolibacter sp.
GAGGCGACGGCCCGCGGTTTCCTGCGCCGCATGCGCGAGGGCAACCAGGCGGTGACGCGCTCCGGCTGCAATCCATGGAATGAGTTATGGTATCGCGTGGCCGATGAGGAAGGTGTCGGTATCGCCAATGAAGGCGTGCGGCCGTGGGCACTGATGAGCAAGGAGCCGCCACCACCGCCGGCGATCCTCGCCCAGTGGAAGGCCGAGCAAATCGAATCCGTGCGCCGATACCGCAACCATCCTTCCATCCTCTTCTACTGCGTTTCCAACGAGAGCATGCAGGGTGATCATCACAACGAGGAGAAACCCGCGATTTTCAAGGACATCATGAACGCCATGCGCGCGGCCGATTCCACCCGGCCGATTTGCCAGACTTCCGGCGAGACCGATTACGGCGGCCATGCGGACATCGAGGACGTGCATTCGTATTGGGGATGGTATGAGCCGTCATCGTTCGTGCGCGATTTCACCACGCCGCAACGCGGTCTTTTCACCGATGGCAAGCGTCCGTTCATCAACAAGGAAACCGGAGTTCCCTATCAGGACACGGACACCGGCGCGGTGCATCCGGCCTACATTCGCCACTACTCGTCCCATCCGTGGGTGGGAGAGCTTGGCATCCGCGCCGACAAGCCCCGTTTCTTCGCGGGCGACAAGGTGAAAACCAACGCCTTTGTGGTCAACGGCGACGCCCGTTTCCGCGATCTAACAGCACTCAAACTCAAGTGCGAGGCCTGGATGAATCCGGCCAGGTGAAAAGCTCCGCCGAAATCACACTCGGCGATGTCGCCTATGACGACAGTCACGAATGGCCGATGGAAATCACCATCCCCGATGTGAATGGAGCCGGTGAAGCGATGACTCCGGCGACCGTGCGCATCACCTTGATGCAACGCGGAAGGCATTGCTTCCAAAAACTCTTATCCAATCCGCATCGCCACCCGCGCCTGGTCTGATGGCGGCGGCAAAGAACTGACCGTGGCCGCGGATGGTTGCTCCGAAAATGTGATAGCTCATCTGCGCGCGCTCGCGGGCAAGTGCTCACCCTGGACGAGCCGACTGCACAAAAAGTTTCCTGCGATGCCGTGGTGCTGGGACCGAAGGCCAGCGCCATCGGCGAGGATGCGGCGCGTGCCGTGCTCAAGCCGGACGGACGATTGATCGCGCTCCAACAAGGCTCCGCGGCCATGCGTTTCTGCCCGGAGATTTTCCCGCTGCGACCATTGGCCTGGGTGGATCCCACGGGCTATCAGCTGTTGCCGCAGGGTTTCCGTGACGGCGCGCGCTGGGCCACCGACCGCGATATCACATTTCCCAAAATCCCGGAACGTCTCGCGGGCGCGACTGCGATCATCACGCGCATGGACGACAAGGAGAGCAATCCGGACATGCCATTCATGCGCTTCCATCTCACCAAGCAAAGCACGGTCGTGGTCGGCTTCGACAGTCGAGCCACCATTCTGCCGGGCTGGCTGCGGGAGTGGACGAAAACCGGTGAAACGCTGGTGACCTCCACCGGATTCAATCTGCACGTTTATGAAAAATCCTTCCCCGCTGGCGAGGTGGTGCTCGGCGGCAACGGAGTGCCGAACGCACTGGCCATGTATGTCATTGCGGTTCTTCCCGGCGACGGCGGCACGGTCGAGCGCCTGCAAATCGCGTGTGAGGGCCAACCCAAGGTGGGCGAAGATAATCCGCTCGATCATTTCATGTTCGAAAAATCCGCCGCCGCGAGGACCGGCAGTCATCTGGTGAAGGGCGAGTTTGTGGAAATGCTCGGATGGGAAGAAGGCCGCCCGCTGTTCGCCGGTCTGGATGCGATGGATTGGAAATGGTGGGCACGCGGCGAAGGCGGGCATGCCTTTGCCAGCACCGCCGCCCACCGTGTTGACATCACCCGCAGCGATGTCATTCCGCTCGGCCGTTATCTTCAGGAGCACTTCTACTGGAGCGGAAATCTCAAGCAGGTTTACGAATCAAAACTCACCTATCCCGTCTTCGCCGTGAAACGGCCGTGGGGCGAGTTGTTAGTCTGCGATCTCGCCATCACCGATGCCGTGGCGCTCGACCCGCGCGCGGCCCGCACCCTCACCAATCTGCTGGTCGAGAACATCTCCGGAAGCGCCGAGTGACGGGCCGCAATGTATCGGCGGTCTATGACCGTCGATGCCAATGACCCCCCGCGAAGCTCTTCATTGGCCTCCCCTCGCATCTCGCCCACTTGGGCAATCAGCTTGGCACGCCGATCCCGGTGAAAAACACACCAGGATCGTGCTTGTCATCAGCGCTTCCGAAACGGTTCAATCGCTCCATGTCAGCCACCCTCTGTTACGACCCTGCCACCCAAGTCGCGGAACTCCACATCAGCGGCATTCTCAAGCGCGCCGACATGGCGGATTTCGAAAGCGAAATAGCGCAGCGCATGGATGCCGGCGAACGCCCGCGCGTCCTAGTGCTGCTTGAAAACTTCGGCGGCTGGCAGAAGGGCGAGGACTGGAACAACTTCGACTTCATGTTTTCCTACGGCGAGAAGATCGCCAAAATCGCCATCTGCGGCGCGGGCGCGAAACAGGATGAGGTGAAAGCCTTCACCGGTGCAGGCCTGCGCCCCACACCGGTGGAGTTTTTCGGTGAAGCGGAAACCGAGCAGGCGCACGCCTGGTTGCTGGAATAAGCCCGTCACATGCTGCTTGCCGTATTCATCGGTTTGCTCTTCGCCTACAGTCTGGTCTCGGCCAGGCTCGAGAAGACCGTTGTCACGGCACCGATTGTTTTCACGCTGGCCGGCCTTGGAATGTATTTCATCATGCAGCCCGTGGGCGGCCGCGCCCATATGGGCGCTTTCCTCAAGTTGGCGGAAATCGGACTGGTGCTGCTGTTGTTCACCGATGCAAGCCGCACCGACCTCAGGATCCTGCGAAACATCCGCGAGCTGCCCGCGCGCTTGTTGAGCGTGGGCATGCTGCTGACCATCCTGTTAGGCGCGATGGCCGCGAAGCTGGTGTTTCCGCAGTTGTCGATCTGGGAGGCGGGCATTCTATCCGCGATCCTCGCGCCCACCGATGCCGGGCTCGGCCAGATCATCGTCAAC
Source organism: Luteolibacter sp. (assembly GCA_964202135.1). Classification (GTDB taxonomy): domain Bacteria; phylum Verrucomicrobiota; class Verrucomicrobiia; order Verrucomicrobiales; family Akkermansiaceae; genus Luteolibacter. Next base: position 3,092 of record CAXNHR010000029.1, read on the forward strand.
AGCCCGCTGGTCCCGATGCGCGTGCGCCAGGCGCTCAATGTCGAGGCCGGCCTCAACGACGGGCTGTCGGTGCCGTTTCTCCTGTTCTTCATCGCGATGGCGGCAGCCGGTGAGGGCGGGGCGAGCTTCGCCCGCTTCATCGGCGAACAACTCGGGCTCGGGCTGGTCGTCGGCGCGGGCATCGGCCTGATCGGCGGCTGGTTGCTGAATGCCGCGCGGCGCGCGGAATGGATGGCGGAGTCCTTTCTGCAACTTGCGGTGGTTTCGCTGCCGGTATTCTGTCTGCTCTTTTCCGAACCCTTGGGTGCCAGCCCGTTCATCGCCGCGTTTGTCGCCGGTCTGTTCGTGCAGGTGACCTTCAAACACGCCGGCAAACACAGCGGAGAGTTCACCGAGGAGTGGGGCCAGATCTTCAACCTCGCGGTGTTCTTCCTCTTCGGCATGATCATCGCAAGGGAGTTGGGAGGTCTTGGCATCGCGCCTTTCATTTATGCGCTGCTCAGCCTGACGGTCGTGCGCATGCTGCCGGTGGCCGTCTCGCTCATGGGAGCAGGCCTGGATAAATCCACGATCGCCTTCATGGGTTGGTTCGGTCCGCGCGGCCTTGCCTCCATCGTGCTCGGGCTGGTCTATCTGGAGCAGGAGAAACATCTGCCTGGAGAGCAGTTGACGCGCCACGCGGTCATGCTCACCGTTTTGCTCAGCATCCTCGCCCACGGTCTAACGGCAGCATCGGGCATCCGGTGGTTGTCACGTGCGAACCCTCACCCCAAACCCCGATAAGACATCATGAGCTACGACGACTGGCCTGACAACACGATGGATAACCGCCGCATGGCGGTCCGCAAAACCATCCGCCGCGCAACGCTGGAGGAACTCAAGGACCTCGGTGTGAAACGTTTCCCGGTGGTCACCGATCCCTGGTGCGAGAAATACAACGAGTTTCTCAAACAACACGGCGATGCCAAATTCTATCGCGCCGAAACGCCTGAGGGTGCCGAGATCGTTTACTGCCGGGACAGCGGCCAGGGCGTCTGGTTCCTTCCCGGCAGCGGCATGGGCATCATCCAGCCCAAGGGCCTGCAAATGCTCGCGGAAATCGTCGACGCGCGATGAGATGGATCGTGGCGGGGCATCCTGCCCGCCGCCATCTTCAACCCCACAACCCCAATAGCACTCATTGACCGCTACTGGAGCATCTTATGCCGGACAGAGTTCTTTCCTTGTTGATCGGCGGCGGGCAGGATGCCCGCACCACGATGGACTTCGCCGCTCTTTTCGCCGATCCCGCCGCATGGCAGGTCTTCGCCTCCGGTCAGGCGAAGGGCGTTCTTTCTCTCATCACCTCACCTGACGGCAAACCCGGGGTGAAACTGGATTATGATTTCCATGGCGGGGGCGGCTTCGTCGTCATGCGCCGGGTCATTCCGCTCCGCCTGCCAGATACCTTTGAAATCGGTTTTCTGCTGTGCGGCGAGGGACCGCCCAATCATCTCGAGTTCAAGGTGGCCTCGCCCGGTGGGGCGAATGTCTGGCGGCATCTGCGCAAGGATTACAAAATTGCCGCGGAATGGACGGACTTTCGTTTCCACGAGCGCGATTTTCCCTTCGCCTGGGGGCCGGCTGGCGGCGGCGCTCCGTCGGATGTGGAAGCGGTGGAAATCGTCATCGCCGCGGGACCGGGAGGAAAGGGGAGCGTGGAGTTTTCGGATGCCTCGCTGGCGGACCAGACGCTGCGCGCGCCTCATGCCGTGCTCGCCTCCAGTTATCTAACAGACCAACCGCCACAAGCGGCATTTGATCCTTCTCCAACCGGTTGGCGCGCGGCCGCGGACGATCCGAATCCCTGGTGGTCGGTCGATTTCGGGCGCAGCCTGCGCTTCGGCGGCGTGGTAATTCACTGGCCGGAGGATTTGCCGCCGCGGACCTGTGCGGTGGAGGTTTCCAATGACGGGGAAAACTGGACCCTTCTGCACCGCATGACGCGGGCGCTTGGAAACAAAAGCCACATCGCCGCGCACGGTGCCGAGGCGCGTTACCTGCGGGTGACTTTCGCCAACGCCGTATGCGCCGCGATCCGCCGCATCGAGCTGAGGCCCGATGCGTTCTCCAGCACGCCCAACGAGTTCATCCATTCGGTGGCGGCCGATTATCCGCGCGGCTGGCACCCGCGCTACTGGCACCGCGAGCAATCGTATTGGACGCCGGTCGGCAGTCCCGAAGGCAAACGCCGCGCCCTCATCAACGAGGAAGGCATGGTCGAAGTGGATGAAGGCGGGTTTTCCCTCGAACCCTTCATTCTCACAAAATCCGGAGTCATCAGTTGGGCTGACGTGCTAACTTCCAGCGCTATCGAGAAACACGGTGTCCCCATGCCTTCCGTCACGTGGAAAACGACCGGCCTCCGCTTGGAAATCCTGCCGTGGGTGGATGGCAAGCGTGATGAACTCGCCCTGCGTGTGACGTATCGCTTGAGATCCACACTGCCTAATGACGGTGTGAGGCTTGCGCTCGCGATCCGGCCGTTTCAGGTGAATCCGCCATGGCAGGCATTCCGCAATCTAGGCGGCCGCAGTCCGATCACGCGCGTGATTCAAGAGCCGGGTGGCATGCAGGTGAATGATCGCCTGGTTTATTCCTCGCCGCCGCCGGTTTCAGTCGGAGCCGCCATGTTCGAAGAGGGCGGGGTGATGGGTTTCCTCACGCGGGGCGTGATGCCATCCGTGCAGTCGGTCGAGGATGCCACCGGGCTGGCCTCCGCGGCCATGCTTTGGGAGATTCCCGCAGGCGGGAAATCGCTGGAGGTCACGGTTTCGGTTCCCTATTACAAATCGCACGGCGAACCGTCGCGCAATGGCAGGTCCAAGGCTCTCGCACGTTGGAGAAGAAAACTCGGCGCGGTGGAATGGCAGGTGCCGGACTGTGCGACGCCGGCCTTCGATTGCCTGCGCAGCGCCGCCGGGCACATCCTCATCAACCGCGATAGCGCGGCGATCCAACCCGGCCCGCGCCGTTACACCCGCTCGTGGGTCCGGGATTGCGTGATCATGGGTGCCGCGCTGGTCAAGGCAGGCCTGCCGCATGCGCTCGACGAGTTCATCCGCTGGTATGCGCCGTTCCAGCGCGAGGACGGTTTCGTGCCCTGCGTGGTCGATCGCGACGGCGTGGACTGGCTCGTCGAACACGACAGCCACGGGCAGTTCCTGTGGGGAATTCGCGAGGTGTTCCGGGCGCGTCATGACCCCCGGTTCCTAACAAAACTTTTCCCGCACGCCCGCAAGGCTGCGGACTATCTGATCGAACTGCGAGCACAACGCATGACCGAGGAATTCCGCAGCGGAAAACGCTCGGTGGATTTCGGACTGCTGCCGGAATCGATGAGTCTTGAGGACGAGGATACGCTGGACGTGCGCTCGGAGTTCTACGGACTGCTGCCGGAGTCGGCGAGTCACGAAGGATATCTCGCGCATCCGGTGCATTCGTATTGGGACGACTTCTGGGGCGTGCGCGGTCTGGAAGCGGCGGCGGATCTCGCGGAGGCCGCAGGTTTGCCGGAAGACGCCGAGCGCTGGCGCAATGAGGCTGCATATTTCCAGAACGATCTGCTGTGGTCACTGGCCAAGGTGATCAAAGAGAAAAACCTCAACTACATCCCCGGCTCGGTCGAATGGGCGGACTTCGATCCCACCGCGACCTCCAATGCCATCGCCATGCTCGACTTCGCGGACGTCCTGCCCGCCGGGCCTCTTCATGCGATGCTCGACACCTATCTCGACGGCCACCGCCGCAAGCACCGCGGCGAAATGCTCTGGAACAACTACACCGCTTACGAGATCCGCATCATCGGAGCGTTCGTCCGGCTCGGGAAACGCGACATCGCCAACGAGTTGCTGGAATTTTTCCTTTCAGACCGCCGCCCGCGCGAATGGAACCAGTGGCCGGAAATCACCTGGCGCGATCCGCGCTCGCCGGGCCACCTCGGCGATGTGCCGCACACCTGGATCGCCGCCGAATACATCCTCGCGCTCATCTCGATGGTGGCGGCCGAACGCGAGGCATCCTCCTCGCTGGTGCTCGCCTCCGGCATGCCGTGGGAGTGGATCGCCGAAGGGAACGGCTTTGCGGTTGGGAAACTCCCCACCCGCTACGGGCCGCTGGATTTCCGCATCCATGCGACCGGCGATGATGCCATCCATGTGGAGATCGCGGACACGATTGTCATGCCGCCCGGCGGACTGCGTGTCATCCCGCCCTTGCCGGAGGGCAGGCGGATGTGCCCGGTCAAGTCAGTGAGCGGCCAGTGTGTGGTTTCGGGCAACGAACTACATATCCAAGCTCTGCCCTGTGTGGCGGAAGTGTGCCTCGGAATACGAGCATGAGCGGGAATCCTGGCACGGGTATCCTGCCCGCCGCCATTCCCAGACTGTTGGAAAAACCCACACAATCGCGGAACATCAGAAACGGTAGGTCGCGGAGAGCCGGACCATGCGTGGTTCGGCGGGGTGGAAGTGGATGTCCTGCACGGCGGTGTTTGAGGGCTCCGTGGCAAGACGGCTTTCGTAGTAGTACTCAATGTCGTTGTCGTCGCGGTCGAGGATGTTGAGGACCTCAAGGGCGAGTTCCCAATCGTCTTTTCGGTAGCCGATTCGGCCGTTGAGGGTGAAGGTGTTTTTTCCTTCGATGTCGCCGGTTTCATCCAGCGGGCGGGCGTCGAAGGCACGTGCGCGGAGGCCGCCGAACCAGCCTTGCTCCTTGCCGAGCGAGATGCCGCCGGAGATCATGGCCGGGATGCTGTTGGGAACGCGGTCGTCGGGGCCGGAGTCGCGGAAACGCGCATGGCTGAGCGAGATTTCGCAATCGGCGGTGAACCAGTCGATCGGGCGCCAGTAGTTGGCCCACTCGATGCCGAAGCGGCGCGAGGCGGGACCGGCCTCGTTGGTGCCGGCGTCGCCGATGTAAACGAGTTCGCTGTCGCTATCCAGCCACCAGACGGTGAAAGTGGATGTCAGGTTGTCAAAAACGCGGGTGCGGACGCCGGCCTCGGCGCCGATGGTGCGGACGAGGGGATCGACCTTGTCAACAGGCATGCCGTTGGTGGGGTCGATGGTGTTGTTCACGCCGCGGGCGTCGTTGCTATGAAAGCCGGTGCCGAAGTTGAGATAATATTCCGTGTTGTCATAGGGGCCGAAGACCAGGCCGAGCTTGGGACTGACGATGCCATCCCATTCGTCACCGCTGTTTGCGGGCAGGTCGCTGTCCACATCAAAGTAAAACAGATCGGCGCGCAGACCTGCGATCGTGCGGAAGGTGTCGGACCAGCGGATGGTGGATTCTCCGAAAAGAGAGTAACTGCCCTCGAAGACATCGTCCTCGCGGGTGGAACTGAGGAACTGGCGGCGCGAGGTGTTGTTGAGTGCGATGTCGTCGATGAAGTCGTTGCGGGTTTGGAAACCGGCGGTGAATTCGGCGGGTTTGCCGAAGGCCCGGCGCTCGAGCCAGGTACGGGTGACCTCGCCGCCCAGAATGAAGCGGGACTCGATCTGTTGGAACTGGTCGCCGTTGGCTTCGTCTTCGAGAAAGTAGGTGAAGTTCGAGAAGAGATCGAGGTCGTAATAGACGCCATAGGCGCTGATGCGGGTGACGCTGTCGGCATCGGTGCATTGATGGAGGAATTGCAGGCTGTGGCGCTGGCTGTCGCCGCCGGTGGTGTCGTCGATCGCGCCGAAGCGGCCGATGCTGCCATTGGCGACGGCCCGGCTGGGGATTTGATCGGATGAGTTCCAATCCGTGGCACCGGCCATCGCGGTGATGGATGTGTGGTTTTCCTCATCGCCGATGAACCAGCGCGCAAGGCCGTTCCAGCGGAGGAAATCTTCCGGACGATCCCAGGGTCCGTCGTAGGTGTTGATTTCACCGCCGAGAGTGAGGGTGCCGGGTCCGGCTTCGAACGACTGGCCGGACACGGCGCGGTAGTAACCTTCCTCACCGATCGTGGCAGTGACGAAGCCATGGGCGAGACGGTCAACGATGTTGAAGTCCGCGCTGCCAGCCGAGGAGAAGTCGCCATTGCGCGCGGCATAGACTCCCTTCGTATAGTCGATGCCGCCGACCAGTTCCGGAATGAGGAAATTGAGATCGGCGTAGCCCTGGCCATGCGAGTGGGTGCGCATGTTGACCGGCATGCCATCGATGGAAACGGCGAAGTCGGTGCCGTGATCGAGATTGAAACCGCGCAGGAAATACTGCGTGGCCTTGCCGCCGCCTGCGTGCTGGGTGGTGACCATGCCGGGGACGATTTCGAGGATTTCCGAGCGGCGCAGGTAGGGCTGGGCGAGCAGGTCGGTGGCGGAAGCGGTGCCCTCGGAGGCGGAGGCGGCCTCGCCTAACAAATCATCGGCCTTGCCAGTGACGACCATCGGGGCGAGTTCGGCGGGAGTATGGGCACGGACGCTCAGCGGGATAAGCGCGAAAGCCAGTATTGGAATGCGTATGGGGTTCATGATTGTGAGGGAGGCCACCTCCCGGCTGGTGGAAACACAACGCAAGGTGGCGTTTGGATTCCAAGGGCGGAGTTGGTTTCAGTCTGGAAGGTGAATGAAACATTGGGCACATTCAGTGTTTGGCAACTTGTGGATATAGATGTCAAGAGCCATCAATGCCGCGATGGTCCTGCACGCCGTCGAAGCCAAAAAAACCTCCCGCTCTCACGAGCGAGCCTGCGTGTTCCTTGGTCTCATTCCAGAGTCAAAATCAGCCGGTTGCCGCTTTCCTTGAGATGGTCGCTCCATGATGCCATTGGAATGCGGATGCCTGCGAGGCGGTAGCGGTTTGTTTGTCGCGAAAACTCCAGTGGAACTCCGTTAAGTTCCACCGATACCGGACCGCGTCCGGTTTTTCCCGTGCGGTAAACCACATCTATCTCACGCCCGGTGAGGTTCACCATGGCTGTCATGCCATCCAGATCCGGCGGGACGCATGGGTCCACGATCAGCGCCTCCTTTTCAATGCGCATGCCGAGGAAGCAGTGCATGATGAGACGCACGGCGATTCCCGGGCCGCTTGAATACACGCGCCAACCGCCTTCCAGCGGCACTTCGCCGCGTTTCACTTTGTCATATTCGGAGAATGCCTGATAGCGGTCGGCGAATGCGGCGTCCGAGCTGGAGTAATAACAATTCGCCTGGCGTGGTGCGGCGGAAGGAACGAGTTCGCGCATGGCGATGGGGTTAAGCTGGCAAAGGGCATGGAAGAAAGCCGCTGAGTTGCCATGACGGGCAAGCGCCTCGCAATAGCGGATGTGGGCATGGGTGTACATGATGCCAATCTCACGGCCGAAGTAACTCGCGCTTTCGGCGCGCTGGAAGTTCGTTTGAATTCCGCCTTGATAGGCCATCGGGCAGTCGAACAAGTGCGCTCCATCCGGCCCGGTGAGATGCTCGCGGATGAGCGCGAGATGATGCTCGGCCTGCTCCGGCGTGAGCATGTCGTTGATGATCGCGTGGATCATCGGTAACAGGCTGTAGGACAGCCCGGTGGTGCGGTCGCGTGGGTGGAGAAGTGGTTCGCATTTTCCACTTGGATGGAAATAGACGAGTCCGGCGATCACGCCATCGATGATAAGACTGCGTTGGAAGGCTTCAAGGATTTCGGCAGCCTCGCTTTCCAGTTCTACGGCCCGCGAAACGAGGCGCACCTTTTTGAAGGCACCCGCCAATGCCATGAAAGTCTGATAGTTGAGCGTCACCGTCCACGAACTGCAAAGTTGTTCCCGCATTTCGGATTTGGCGGGCTGTAGCGAATCGTTCCAGTCGCCATGACCGTAGGCGGCGAGCACGGTGCCACGGATCACGCGGCGACGGATCAATTCCAGAGCGCGATCGACATGGCCGAGAATGGAGGTCGTCTCACCATCGCCGTCCGTCTGGAAAAACGATGGCGTTTCATCCAACAACGAAGCATCGCCAGTGGCATCGAGATATTGCGCCAGGGCGAGAACCGGCCAATAGACAATGTCGCCATGCGAATCGCCGGGGCGGATGCCTCGTTCGCGTTCAAAGAACATGAACCACTGAGGCCAGTCGCCGTCCGGATTCTGTTGGCGGAACACGCGGCACAGAAGGTCTCTAACCGAATCGAAGCGGCCCAATGCCAGCAGCAATTCAAGCGGCCCTTGGCAGACATCGCGTGTGCCCCAACCGCCGCCCGAGTATTGCTCAAGCCCGCGGGGTGAGAGGTAATGCACGAGCGCGTTTTGGACGAACCACGGGAAGATTCCGGCGATCCGCTGTGCCGCCATAGAGGGAGAGGCTATCTGCAGTGTCTCGGAAACCGATTGCCAGAAGCCCGGAGATTGCGGGAGCTCGGAGGCGACGAGGTTGCCACGAATGGATAGTCCGGCACTCAATGATGGCGCGGTGATGAGGCAAAGAAACGGCTCGTTTCGCGAAAGGTGATCCGCATGGAGCATTTCATCGCCGCCGATGGATTCGATAGTGGTTTCCGCATTGGGTTCGATGATGAAAGCGCCGTCCGGAAAGCGCCGTCCGACATCGCTGTCGGAAATGGCCCGGATGTGGATGGCATTGCCGACTCTTTCGGATACCACCGGTCCGGGGTGGAGGCCGTCATCGCCGTTCATGGCGACGTGGTGGGAAATGAGGAACCGCACTGGTGGGCCGGAGAGGACTTTGAGCGAGAGCAGGAGTTCGTGGGTGGTCCCGGCTGCCGATGCAATCACTTCGATCACTCCGTCGGCATGCTTGTAGATCCAGCGGCACGCATCCGCGTTCATCCCGAACGCCGAGGGGATTCCTAACAGACACCATTCCCCGTTGCTTTCAACGAAGACGCGCTGGCCGTGGCTGCGGAACAGCCCGAGATAACTGTGACAGGTGGACAGCAAGCGGTTGATGCTGACGTGCCCCTGCGTGACCATCGAGTGGAACACGCCGCCCATCCACACGGTGGACGTGAGCGCCGCCTCGTCCGGAACCAGCGTGCTGCCGCTGCGCAGAATGTGCCCGTGCGGCCGCAGCACCTCGAGTTCCTTGGCCTTGAACACCACGTGGGTGCCCGTGGCCGTGAAGAACGAGAGGGGTTGCCCGTTTCCGGTTTCCTTGTGGCAAACATCTCCGCCGAAGAACTTACGGGTTTCCTCGTCTGTCAGAGCATCAGACTCCAGCCATGATGCGCTGGCGAACAAGCCGCCGGCTGTGGGGGAGGGGGCTTGATCCACCGGCCATGGCGGGCAGGCCGCTTCGGGCAATGCGAGCGCGGCATCGATCCGGCTGAGATCCACATCCGACGTTGCGGCCGGATGATCGGCTTGGAACCATGCGAAGAATCCGCGTGTGGTTATCTGGCCGGGTTTCAAATCGATGGCCTCATCCTGGATGCATGCCAGGGAATGCTCGTGTTGCATGCGCATTCCGGGAAGACCCGTAGTTAATGCGGCGGGTTTTCCTCCGGCCCGGCAGGCGGGCCCGTGGAATTGCAGGGCATCGGTGGCGTAGGATACGCCTTTGCACAGGCTGCCGATTATCGTCCATGGGAAACGCCCGCCCATCGATTGGTTCTGGCGGGAAGCGATGACCACGCCCTGCGTGGGATGCGCAAGCGGGGAGTGATCGATGTATTGACTTACATAATGTTCATTGAGCCGCACCGCGCCGTAGTGGGCGATGCCGATGTCCTGGGTGTGGATGAGATCGCATTTAACCGCTTCCGCTCCGGTGTTTTCCAATTCCACATGCCAGAACCAAGCGGGGGCGCCACCCGCCAGCAGTAGCCGGATGCGGAAAACCAGATCGCCCCACTGGCCATGGCCGGTCATGCCGTGTTCCTCGAAGCGATAAACGGCGGGGCTGCATGGTCCGGTGAGAGGGATGCTTTCGACCATCCCGCCATGACGGCGGAGATGGATGTTGACCGGTCCGCCTTCCGCCTCGCTGCCGGGAAACAGATTGATGAGAACATCATCACAATCCATCCGACGCGGCGAGCCGTTGGAGTTGAGCTGGAACGAGATGCCCGCCGCGTTTGTCAGCTGGAAGTGGCAACAAGTATCGGAGGTGCCGTGGGGTTTCATGCGTTTGGTGTGGGTTCACTCCGGTGACGGGTCGCCTCTTCCACAACGTTCGGCGTGTTCAACGAACTCACTGAGACGGGTAACCACCGAGGCATAGGAGGATATCGCCTGGAACTGCGTGATGATCAGGGAAAACGCGCCCAACAGCGTGGCGAAGGCCATCGCGGACTGGCCGATCACGCCGAACTCCACTTCGCGCCGGATGAACATCGGCGCGACGATCAGAACCGGAATCAGCTGGATCAGATAGTTGTAGCCGCTGGTGAAGAAGCTGAGGTTGCGGTTGATGGCGATGATGTGCTGCAGGTTGGCGACCACGCTGTCGATGCGGTCATTGACTTTTTGTTTCACATCAAGCTCGGTGCCTGTGGAGATGATATGATTTCCCGCCCTCTGGACCTGGATGAGCTCCGAGCGGAAATCCGCCTCGAAGTCGGATTGGCGGTAGTTGAGCCGGATGAGCGGGCGTCCGAGCCAGATGGTGAGAAGCGAGCCGCCGAGCGCGTAAACCACCGCCACCATGAATAGCTTGGGGCTTATGTCCCACAACACCCCCGAGAATGACAGCACGGTGAGTGTGGCATTGAGCATCATCAGCACGAATGAAAGCGTGGCGGTGGTCAGTTGCCGGACGTCCTCGGTCATGCGTTGGTCGGGGTTGCTCACCATATCCTCGCCCGAGAGATGCAGGAACAGATGGCGCTCGATGTAAACCCCGGTGATGCGGCGGGTGAGCCATTCGCGCCAAAGCAGTCCGAGACGCTCCTCAGTGAAGCGGAACAGCACGCCGACCAGCGTGGAGCCGGCGAAAACCGCCACATAGAACCAGGCGAAGAGGACGAATCCCTGGGAATCCCGGCTTTCGATGGCCGACATGAAATAACGCCCGACATAACTGTTGGTCACGTTCATGCCATTGATGCAAAGCATGAGAAAAAGCAGTGCCACGAGCATCAGGCGCGCCTTGCCGCCGGCAGGTGATTTCAGGAAAACGGAGATGACATGCATCAGGCGCCCCAGGGTTCTGCGGGTGATGGCTCTTCGCTCGCCGTTCATGAGGTCACATGGTGCTTTGCCGTCTCTCATTCATGCGGCGCATCGGCCGACCGTTCCACCACCACCGAGCCGAGTATCCGCCATTCGCCGGGTGGAAACGAGAATGAACAGCAGCAGGAGCAACTTGATCATGGGTGGATCATTTCCAGCCGCCACCCAGCGCGCGGTAGGCCTGCACCACTGCGAGCAACCGGTCGCGGCGTGCGTCGGTGAGCGTGAGCTCGGACTCGAACAGGCTGCGCTCGGCGTCGAGAACTTCGAGGTAGCTTGATTCGCCGCCTTGGAAACGCTCGCTGGCGACCGAGGCGACCTTGCGGTTGGCCGCCACGAGGCGCTCCTGCTCGGTGATGATTTCGCCGGTTTTAAGATGGGCGTAGATTGCGTCCGCTGCCTCGCGGAATGCCAGTTTTGCAACCCGGTCGTGCGCGGCGAGTGCCTCGCCGGCCAGCGCGTTGGCGGCATCCACCCGGGCCTTGCCACGGCCGGCGTCGAAGATCGGCCCCGCGAGGCGCGGGCCGATGGTGTAGGCGGCGGAATTGCTGTCGAGCAGGTTGTCGAGCTGGGAGCTGAGCACGCCACCGTTGCCGGTGAGAGAAAGTGACGGCAGGCGCAGGGCCTCGGCCACGCCGATTTCGGCGACAGCGGATTGGTAGGCCTGATTGGCGGCGGCGACGTCAGGCCGGCGCTCCAGAAGCCTGGATGACAAGCCGCCCTTGATGCCGAGCGAGCGGTCAAGGCTGTCGAGACTGCCGCCGCGAGCCACACCGGCAGGATATTCGCCTAGCAGGAAACGGATTTCGTTTTCCTTGGCGGCGATGGCCTGCTCGGTGATCGGGATGGCGGTGCGCGCCTGGCCTAACAGCGCCTCGGACTGGCCGACTTCGAGATCGGAGCTGACACCGCCGTCGCGGCGCGAGGTGACGAGTTCGAGCGAGGACTGGCGGCTCTCCGCGGTGCGTTTGGAAATGGCGAGGCGTTCGTCGAGATTCTTGAGATCAATGTAAGCGGAGGCGACCGCGGCGATGAGACTGGTTTGCACCGCATCACGCCGGTATTCGGCCTCCAGCAGTCTGGAGCGTGCCGCCTCGTTGCTGCGGCGGATGCCGCCCCACAGGTCGAGCTCCCAGCTGAGGAGGGCTGATAGATCGTATGACTCCGAGCTGCGATCACCGCCGGGAGCGACTTGGCCGGCGTTCTCCGAGCCGTAGTTTGCGGTCGCGCCCCCGCTGCCGCCGATTTGCGGAAACCAATCGGATCGGGCGGAATTGGCACGGGCGCGCGCCTGTTCGATGCGGTAGGTGGCGGCCACCAAATCCGGGTTGTTGGTCAGCGCGCGGTCGATCAGCTCGCGCAGCGTGGAATCGGTGAAGACCTGCCGCCATGCCTTGTCTCCGAAGGACTCGCCATGGGGTGCGGAATCGCCGCGGATCGAGCCGGGCGCTTTCGCATCTGGCGAGCCGGGCTGCGGTCCGAGGACGCATGAACTGAGAAACAATAAACCTGGAAGGGCATAAAATTTTCGCATCGCACCGGCAGTGTGATGGGAGGCGGCCTTAGAGGCAATGGATTTATCCGTGACGTTCATGGGCTGTTTCCCAGTTGCCGACAAGGGTTTTGGCACTTTGATGTTGGTAGCCAGGGTGACGGTTTTGGAGTCGCCGGGCTTGCCGCGGATTCAGGGAAATTCCTTTCGGTCATCCATGCGAATGTGCTGATTCCTTTATTTTCCGATGCAGAAGCTGCTGAAGATGACACCTAACAAATCCTCGGTATCCACCCGGCCGGGGATTTCGCCGAGGGCGTCGAGCGCCTCGCGCAGGTCGATTGCGGCGAGTTCAGGATCATTTGCCTCATCATTCAGCAAATCCAGGGCCGCGATCAGCGCGCTGCGTGCCGCCACCAGGCTGGCCTGGTGGCGGGCGTTGATGGCCACCGCGTGCTCGCCCCAGTCCACCGTGCCGAAGCGCAGTGATTCGCGGATTTGTTCCGATAGATCGTCGAACCCACCGCCGGTGTTGCAGGAAAGGCGCACGGCTTCCGCTGCGGCCCAGGAAGGGTGCTCGCCGAGGTCGCACTTGTTGAGCACCAGCAGATGTTTCGCGGCGGAAGCGGGAAACACGGCATCCTGCGGCTTCGGTCGGCTGGCATCGGCGATTTCCAGCAACAAATCCGCGGCCTCGATCTGGCGCACGGTGCGCTGGATGCCTTCCGCCTCGATGCGGTCCGCGGCTTCCCGCACGCCGGCTGTATCCACCAGGCGCAGCGGGATGCCGTGCAGGTTGACGGTTTCCTCGATGGTGTCGCGGGTGGTGCCGGCGAGTTCGCTGACGATGGCCCGCTCGAACCCCAACAGCCGGTTGAGCAGGCTGGACTTGCCGACGTTCGGCTCGCCGAAAATCACCGTGCGCACGCCCTCGCGCAGGACGCGGCCCTGATCGGCGGTGGCGAGCAAACGATCGACATTGGTCAGCACGGCCCGCACGCGCGAGCGCAGCAGCGCGCCGGTCTGCGGATCGATATCCTCCTCCGGGAAATCGATCCACGCTTCAAGATGAGCCAATGTTTCCAGCAATTGATCGCGCGCCTCGGTGGTCCGGCGGCCGAGCGTGCCTTCGAGCTGGCTGCGCGCGGCGCGCAACGAGAGCCGGGTCTGCGCGGAGATCAGATCCATCACGCCCTCGGCCTGCGTCAGGTCGAGCTTGCCATTGAGAAACGCGCGGCGGGTGAACTCGCCTGGTCCGGCCGGCACCGCGCCGCAGGCGATGAAGCGCCCCAACACCTCGCGGGTGGCGAGGATGCCGCCGTGGCCGGTGAATTCCACACAATCCTCGCCGGTATAACTCCGCGGCCCCGGGAAAATTGTTAGAAGGCCGTCGTCGATGGTTTCCCCGTGCTCATCGCGCACCCGGCAATGTCTGGCGTGGCGCGGAGTCTGGTGGGAAACCCTGCCGTCGGTGGCTTGGTCCGCCACATGGATGGCGGCGGGACCGGAAATCCGGATCATCGAAACCGCGCCCATGCCCGGCGGAGTGGCGACCGCGGCAATGGTCGTGCGGTGCGGATCAGGGAGCGCTTCCATGACTGCGGATCAATTCTTGGAAGCCGTGGATTTGGAATCCTCGCCGCCAAGGCCCAGAAACTCCCAACAGATGAAGCGGCTGATCTGGAGTTGTGGAGGATTTTGCCCATTGCTCCATGCCAACTCCACTGTGGCGGTGCGGGTAAGCTGCCGGCCATCCTTGGTGCCGCGCCAGTTGATAGTCGAGAGGGATTTGCCGACTTCGGAATCCTCCTTCACGTGGATGCGTGCGGCGTCGTTGATGTTGGCGGGATCCGAAAGGCGGTAAGTGCGGCTGCCCTTGCCTTTGTGCTGCGCATCCGGCACGTCCTCGACGATGAACACCCGGAACACACCGGTCTGGCCGGGTTCCGGCAGTTCCACGAAATGCTGGAAGGTCCGGTATTTCGTCTGGGCGAAGATTTCCCAATCGAGTTTCAAGCCGTCCGGTGTGCGCTTGAAAAACGCATGCACCCGCAGTGGCTCCATGGCGAAGTTCGCGGCACGGGCCAGTGTGGTGAGCAGCAGGTCCGCCTCATCCAGGCCGTGCTGCACCTCCAGCGGCGCAAGCGGCCGGAAGAACTCCTTCATTTCAAACTGCGGCGGCTGGTCATAAGTCATCATGAACAGCCCTCGCTTGCGGTCTTCCTCTGACAATTCATAGACGGAAAACGAAGCGGCCGGCGTGTCCGAGTCGTCGATGATGGATTCCCCGTAAAATTCCTTCAAGCGCGCGGCCATCGATTCGCCGCCGATGACATATGGCAGCTTCTCCGCGCTGGTGTTGGCTTCCATGAAGCCCTTCAAGACAAGCGAGGCGTCCTTTTGCCATCCAACCCGCAGGTAGTTTGCCTCTTGGGCCGAGACCTGCGCTGCAGGGCTCTGGATCAATGGCGGGCTGATCGCGCCGCGCATTTCCCTGGTGACGAAATACATCACAATACTGCCGATCACGATGCAAAGCAGCAGGACCAGCAACACCGGAAATTGGCCGGCCTTGGCCGCTGGATTGACGCTTTTGGCACTTGTCTTGGCAACCGGGCCAACTTCTTGAGTTGCTGGCCGCCCGGCTGTCTTGGTTGCGGCAGGCGACCTGGTTTCAACCGGCCTTGGCCCAGGTGGGGGCTCAGTTCGCGGCGGAGAAGGTGGGGGTGGAGCGGGTGGCGGCGCGACGGCAGTCGGCGGCGGTGTGGGTGGAGGTTCCACAGGCGCGGGTGGCGGTGAGGCCGGAACCGGCGGGACATCCGCTGGCGGTTCCTCGATTCCCGGGGAAGTGATGATGCCGCCACAATAAGGGCAGGGCGCGGTGGTTGGCGGGAGTTCGCGCGGGACCAGGATCTGGCCATTGCAATGGCAGCAGAAAAACTGTTTCTTGTCGCTTGGTATGATGGAATTTTCCATGTGGCCGGCGCTCCCGGAGGGTGCAAGCTAGAAATCCGGCCGCTCCTTGTCAAACCCCGGGCGGAGTTTTGTAAATCATGCCATAGCTGCCAGAACGGCATCCAGCACTTCAAGGCAGCGCTCGTTTTGCGGCCCGGTGCCGATGGAAATACGCACCCAGTCCGGCAGCTTGTATCCACTCATCGCGCGGACAATCACTCCCTGCTTGAGCATGTCCCGGAACACCCGGTCCCCCGAGCCGGTTCTAACAAGAATGAAGTTCGCATGGCTTGGCACATATTCGATCCCGCGCTCTTTGAAGGCTTTTTCATAATAAGCGAGCCCCGCGCGGTTCAGTTCGCGGGTTGCTTCCGTGTGCGGCGTGTCATGGATCGCGGCAAGCGCGCCGGCCTGGGCGATGGCATTCACGTTGAACGGCTGGCGCGCCTTTTGCAGCAATTCCGCAAGATGCGCCGGGGCGATGCCATAACCGACCCGCAGCGCCGCCAGGCCGTGGATCTTCGAAAAGGTCCGCAACACACATGCATTGCGGCCTTCGCGGACATATTTGAGCGTGTCCGGCGGGTTGTCGGGAAACTCGATATAGGCTTCATCGAACACCGCGATCACATGCTCCGGCAGCCGGTCCATGAAGCGGTCGATCGCCTGCTGATCCACCATGGTGCCCGTCGGGTTGTTGGGATTGGCAATGAAGACCAGGCGGGTGTCTGCGGTGATCGCGTCGGCCATCGCATCCAGATCATGGATGAATCCGGGATCGGGAACCTCGACATATTTCGCACCGAAGAGCGTGGCCATCAGTTTATATACCACGAAGGCGTGTTCCGCCGCGATCAACTCGGTCTGGCGGTTGAGGAAGGTGTGGCAGAGCAGTTCGATGATTTCATTGGAACCATTGCCAAGCACCACGTTCTCGCGACCAAAGCCGTGCATTTCGGCGATCGCGCAGCGCAGGCGGAAACCGCCACCGTCCGGATAGATGTGGGCTTCTTCCAGCGCATCGCGCATCGCGGCCTTGGCCAGTGGCGATGGTCCCAGCGGGTTTTCGTTGGATGCCACCTTGACGATCTGTGAGGGATCCAGCCCGAGCTCGCGGGCGGTTTCATCAATCGGTTTGCCCGGTTCGTAGGCCACCAGATCACACACAAAGCGGTTCGCGTAGGAGTCAATCGTCATCGCGGCGGGACGCTATGTGGCGAAACCCGTCCGGTCAAATGCCAAGACTTCAATCACTCAAGCTGGCTTGCGAGATCAGCCCAATTCTTGTCCGTGACCATCACGAAGCGGCATCTGCCGTCACTCAGTTCCGCC
>CAXNHR010000030.1:0-19613 GCA_964202135.1 Luteolibacter sp.
GATGTCATGGGACAGCATCGCCGCGTAAACACCGGGATATATCAACTGCTCGCAAAAAAGTCGCAATCGCCATTCTCCCGAAACGACCTCAGGGCCTCGCAAAATCAAGGCTCAGGGCGCGCCGCGCCCAGTCTGTGGGACGGCAGTGATCGGGAAATGCTTATGGAATCTCCACCTTCATGCGGAAGTAACGGGCCTTTTTGCCGGCGACAAAAAGCGGATATGGCACGGACACCGCTTGCATGTGGCCATCATCGGCGAGCACCGCAGGGGTGGCGGTTGAAGCCATCCAAGTGAGCAAATCCCCGCTGAACTCGGCCGTGTAGCTGAGATGAGCGGCCACATAATCCTTGCGGCGGGCATAGATCGCACGGAACGTGAAACTGCCATCGCTGGTGGAGGCGAGTTGAGTCGGTACCCCGCCCTCAACCTGCGCCGTGCCATTCCACGTCACCGGCGGGGCGCTCCCCTGCAGTGGATTCATGCCAAAGGCGAATTTCTGCAAGTTATTCAAGCCGTTGCCACTGGGGGTGGCGGCGGCAGCGGCCATTGGGTTAGGCGGCAAGCCGAAATATTGCACCTGCCAGGCGTCGAGAATGCCATCGGCCGCGTAGGCGCCGAAGTTATCATCAGAGGTGTTGAGCACGCTGAGTTCCAGGGTGGCGGCAAAGGTTTGATGCTGCCCGCGGACGAGCGCCTGGCTGTCTTGATAGACAGTGCCGGCAGTGGCCAGACCCGCGCCACTCACCGCGGAAACCGGGCCGCTCAGCACGCTCCAGGTGAGGCTGGCGGCAGCCAGCGATGTGGTGGTCTGATCATCGCACACCAAGGTGGCGCTGAGTTGGCAGTTGGCACCTTCATTCACGGTCAAGGACGGCAGGGTGATGGCCACCCCATCGTATAACTGCCCGACAAAACCCGTGCGCGAGGTGTAACTACTGGAATGGGCAGCCGCGCCCGGCGTGGCCGACGCGTTGGCGCGGTAGTTGGTGCTGGTGGTGGTCAGCCCGCCGTTATCGAGCGCGGCGGGTTCCAGCGAGTAATTCTCGCTCGTTGCCGCCTGAGCCGCGCAGGGCGGCAGGCAAGCGCAACATAGCAATAACAAGCGGTGCCAATTCATCCGGTTATTTGACAAGGATGGCCTCCAGTTTGCGCAGGCGTTGCTCCTGATCGCTGACTTGTTTTTTCAGCGCTTGGTTTTGGCGATGCAATTCCTGCACCGCGGCGGCGGAGTAGATTGTTAGCGGATAGGTGTCCACCTGCAGGATGGGCGAACCATCCGGCATCAGCTCGCCGCTGCTTTTGACGTCATCCGGGAAGACTTCGGCAAACTCCTGTGCGATCACGTTCGGATAGCGGACATCCTCGATGCCCGGATGGGCGGCGCGATACTCGTCGGTGTAGCGGAAATCCACCAACCGCACCTGGTCAAGTTTTTCCAAGGCCCCGGTGATCGACTCAATCTGGGTCTTGATCCGGCGGTCCGAATTGGCCAGCCAACTGCCGGCCGTCGCCTTGCTGGCGGCCCCTTCGACTTCGAGCGCGTTGACGGCCGGGGTGCGCTGGATGCCGAGCTTGCCGGTGAAAACATTGTCCTGATCGAGACGTGCGACCTGGGCTGGAATTAAATCCGTGCGCAGTGCCAGCGCATGATAATCGCCCGCAGCGATCGCGGTGACCTGGCTGGCGTCGGCAGCAACAGTCGTTTGCCCGTAGGAGTTATCACCCCATTCAACCAGCGTGCCGTCCGACTTCAGGGCCATGCTGAACGTGTAGCCACCCGCTATTTTCGCAACGCCGCTCAAGTCCGCAGGCAGCAGTGAAACTTGACCACCGCTGTCGTAGCCCCACGCCACCACCGTGCCGTCGCTCTTCAAGGCGAGGCTGTGGTAGGCACCTGCGGCAATCGCCACCACCCCGGTCAATGCCGCGGCCGGAACCGTGATCTGCCCGGCCTCGCTGCGGCCCCACGCCACCACCGTGCCGCCGGACGTTAGAGCCAGGCAGTGGTCGCAGCCTGCGGCAATGGCCGTCACCACAACTCCCGTTAGAGCGCCCGGAAGAGTCGTCTGACCGAACGAGTTATCGCCCCAGGTCCGAATGCTGCCGTTGGCGAGTAGGGCGAGGCTGTGCTTTTCACCCGCGGCGACCTTGGTGGCGGTGGTGATGCCGCCCGGGATCGTCGTTTGACCGTAGGAATTGTCTCCCCAAGCCACCAGCGTGCCGTCGCTCTTGCGAACCAGGTTGTGCAAAGCGCCCGCCGCAATTTCAGTGACTCCGCTCAGCGCACCGGGAACCGTGGTTTGGCCGCTGGTGTTGAGTCCCCATGCGACCACCGTCCCGGCGTCTAGCAGAGCCAAGCTGTGCGCGCTCCCCGCAGCCACCGCGGCGACGTAGGCCAGGGTGGGCAGAGTCGTTTGACCGTCGTGATTGTAACCCCAGGCAACCACCGGCTTGACCGGTGCGGCCACCACACTCGTTAGAGAAATTTGAGAACTGCTGCCCGTGTCGGAGAGCGTCACCGTTTTGCGTGTGGGTCCCGCCGCGTTGGTCGTCAGATAAAGATTGGTGCCGTCAAACTCGACCGAACCCAAGACCGCCGTCGTGAGATTCACGCCCGTCGCGAGGCGCAGTGGTGCCGCAGAACTGCTGCCCGCCGGCAATGAAACCGTGCCGCTGAACGTCGGGTTGGCCAGCGGCGCTTTGAGCGAGTCATTGCCATTGAGCTTGTTCACCGCGGATAGGAGGCTGTCGCTCGCGGTGATGGTTCCGGAGCCGGAGACGTAGCCGCTGAGCGCCTTGCCGGTGACGGTTGCGGCGGCAATCACCGTCGCGCCTTGGAGGCCGGTCACATCGCCCGCCAACGAGCCGGTGAAATTCGCCGCGCTGCCAGCGGTGATGGCGGTGGTGGCGGTGGTCGCGGTGGTGGCTGTGGTGGCGGAACCGGCGCTGCTGGCATAACTCACGGATTTGGCGGCGTCAGCGGTGTTGTTGACATTTCCCAATCCCACCATCGAAGCGGTGACGCCGCCGACCGTGCCGGTGAATGTGGGCGAGGCGAGAGGCGCTTTCAAATCGAGTGCCGATTGTTGTGCGGTGGAAACCGGCTTGCCTGCGTCGCTGGTGTTGGCGACGTTGCCGAGCCCCACCATCGAAGCGGTGACGCCGCTGACCGTGCCGGTGAATGTGGGGTTGGCCAGCGGGGCTTTGAGGGAGAGCGCATTGGTGAGGGTGGTGGCGTAGGAGCCATCGTTGTTAAGGGCTGTGGCCAATTCCGCCAGGGTGTCCAGAGCGGCTGGGGCTGCTCCGACCAAGTTTCCAATCGCCGTTTTTACAAATTCGGTGGTCGCCACCTGGGTCGTGTTGGTGGTGGCGATCGCCGTCGGCGCGGATGCAATCCCGGTGAAGGTGGGTGAGGCGAGAGGCGCTTTCAAATCGAGTGCCGACTGTTGTGCCGTGGAAACCGGCTTGCTTGCGTCGCTGGTGTTGGCGACGTTGCCGAGCCCCACCATCGAAGCGGTGACGCCACTGACTGTGCCGGTGAATGTGGGCGAGGCCAGCGGCGCTTTCAAATCGAGTGCCGATTGTTGTGCGGTGGAAACCGGCTTGCTTGCGTCGCTGGTGTTGGCGACGTTGCCGAGCCCCACCATCGAAGCGGTGACGCCGCCGACCGTGCCGGTGAATGTGGGCGAGGCGAGAGGCGCTTTCAAATCGAGTGCCGATTGTTGTGCGGTGGAAACCGGCTTGCTTGCGTCGCTGGTGTTGGCGACGTTGCCGAGCCCCACCATCGAAGCGGTGACGCCGCTGACCGTGCCGGTGAATGTGGGGTTGGCCAGCGGGGCTTTGAGCAAGTCATTGCCATTGAGTTTGTTCACCGCTGTTAGAAGCGTGTCGCTCGCGGTGATGGTTCCGGAGCCGGAGACGTAGCCGGTGAGCGCCTTGCCGGTGACGGTCGCCGCAGAGATCGCCGTCGCACCTTGGCTGCCGGTCACATCACCCGCCAACGGGCCGGTGAAATTCGTTGCGCTGCCAGCGGTGGTTGCGGTGGTGGCGGTGGCGGCGGAGTCCGCCAGCATTGCGTAGGGTGAAGCGAGCAACCGTTGATCGGGACTCATCAATTGGAAGCCATTGCTGCCATCGTTGAACCACACCCGCAGTCGCACATCGGCGTGGTCAAGCGCACTCGTGGGCACCACGGTCATATTTGGTAAGGCGGCATCTCCCAGTGAGACAGCGTAGAGCCCCTTGGTCACCGCCAGGGTCACTGCGGCCGTCGGCTGGGCACCGGCTTGGCTGGTCGCGTCATTGCTCCAATAGCTCACTGAGCCATCCGCATTGACCAGCGCAAACTTGAACTGGCCATTGCCCTCAAAGTTCACGCCGTTGACGGCGATGCGCCCCTGGTGGTTGAGCACCTGCGGCACGCTCGCCGGCGCGGCAATTGCCAGCCCTACCCAAGCCAGCCCAATGACAAGGTGGCGGCAACTAACATGGTTGAAGAGTGATGTCATGGTGTGGGAGGCGGGATGGGGGGATGAGCCGAAGGCAGGCGCCCGGGCAGCGGGGTTTGGCGGGCGGGTGGGGCGGGCTTGATAGGTTCCGGCGCGCCGGCCCGGAAGCCATGCCCGGAGTCCGTCGCGTAGAGCGTGCGTTTATCGTTAGAAAAGACCAGCTGAAGTTTTCCTTGCGGAGCTTTCAGCACGCTCACCTCGTCCTTGTTGAACACAAACCACTCGGGAGCGTCGTCCGGCAAACTCGCTGTGGCGGCGGGCATCAGGCCGAAGGCATTGTCATCGCGCAGGCGCTTGAGCAGAGCCGGCGACGGCACAACTACCAGGAACCACTGCCATTTCTGCACGCCGTCGGCGTCCTTCCACTCGCGGCGTTCCGCATGCAGGATTTTGTCGGCGGGGGTCGGGCGGACCCAAAACGCGCGTTGGAAAATCCGCACCGGTTCGTTGTCGATACTGGTCGGCGGATCGACCCTCGCTGCCGTGATGGCAGCGGCGTCAACGTGCGGCACAGGCGCGGGATGGAACCGCCGCCACCCGAGCCAGGCGAGCGGCACGATCGCGAGGGCGATGAAGAGTAGATGGAACTTTTTGATGCGGTGACGGGTTTCTGTTAGTTGCCGGAATTCGAGTAGGTGCGCAGGAACAGCTGGATGTCGGAGACGCTGGCGACAAAGCGGTTGAGGCCGTCTTGTTCGTCGCTGAGCAGGGTGTAGGCGGGGATCACGATTTTCCAACTGGTGTTCCAGACGCTGCGGCCGATCAGGCGGGTGTTGGTGAACTCCGTGGGCACCGAGCTGTAGAAAAACGCGGGATCACTCACCGGGCGGAAGGCCTGGTGTTTGCGCAGGATCCACGGCTGCTCGCTGAGCGTGTCGTTGGCATCGAAAAATTGGGTCGCGTTGAACGCCGAGGCCCCGAGGTTGTAGGGCAGCGGCAGCGCCTGATCATGCACGGTCCAACTGCGGATCGTGTTGCTGTCGCCCAGTGGCGGCGCCAACATGCGGTCGCTGCCGCATGGAATCAGATAGATATAGGGCGTGGCCCGCAGGGCATTGGCGGATGAATTGGCCGTGCCGTTGGTGCCGGGGGTGTCGAAGCTGTATGGGTCCATGCCGACGTAGCCTTTCAGGACGATGCCCACGCTGCTGATCTTGGTGGCATAACTGCTGGTCGAGTAGCCGTGGTCGCCGGCGGCACCGGGCAAGCCGAAGAAGTTGTTAATCTGGTCGATGGTGCTGCCAAAGGGAATCAGAATGCCGGGCGCGGCGCTGCCATCGGCCTTTTGCAGGTTGTTGCAATATCTGGCGACATCCGGATCGGCCATCAGGTTAGGCACGATGTATTGCTGCATCGTCTGTTTCCAGGCATCGTCGTCGCTGGTCGCCGCTGCATCAGTGCGGATGCGGAACAACTCACCACGCAGACTGAAGAGAGTGCCATAGGGATCGGGGTTATTGATCCCCAGGCGGCCCTTGGCCACCGAAAAGTCGGCGTTGAGCTGCGCCATCGTGCCGGCCAGGCCGGAGTCGCCCAGCGTGCTGACGGTCGCCTGCGGCACATTGTCGGTTAGATCGCCCAGGGCGCGCGAGGCGACGATGTTGGCGATGACCGCCTTGCCCGCTGCGCTGCCGAGCAAGCCGGTTTCGTAGTCATAACTCTTGGCCGAGAGATAGGTGTAGCGGCCGGCGAGGTCGAACAAGGTGCGGTATTGCTCGAGCGCTTCGTTGCGGAAGGTGCGGAACGTCAGGTCCTTGGTGCGGTAGCCGGTGATTCTCGCCGCCGCGCGTTGGCGGTAGATTTCCCGGTCGGTCAGGACTTGCTGGCCCTCCACTAACACGCTGGCCACTTGCGCGTTGCTCCGTTGGCAGTCGGTGGCGCGCTGGGCGACCTCGAACTGGCACGATAGTAGGTCGCGATAGACTTGTTCAAATTCATACAACTGCTGGCGCTCGTCGTATTGGAAGCCCGCCGCCTCCAGGTTCTTGTCGAGCGTCATTGACTGCTCCGTCAAGGTGGGATCGATCGCCCCTGCGTCTTTGCGTAACCCTGATGCAGTCAGCGCTAATATTTGAGATGTAACAGCTCCAATGACTTTAATAGCGCTCCGGCCAGGAGCCAATGGATCGCAGGCGAAACCGACACATTTCGGCAGGGCTTCCGACAATGCATCTCCGATATTATAGGCATTGTTTGCACTCCCATCACAAAAGTCAGCCGCGGAGGCAAGACTCGCCTGGGTTTTCTCCAATGCAACCATGCTATCGGCTGATGCTGCCCGGGTGGCCTGACTGGCGGCGTGCGACGCCACGAGCTCGTTGCAGAGTTGATACTTGCGCTTGAAGCCCGTCTGCAACACCTTAAGTTTCTGCTCCGACTCGAGCAAGGCCAGTTGCGCTTGATAGGAATCCAGTAACGCCTGCTGCAAGCGACCGCTGCTGGCGCGCTGGCCGGAGAGGACATTGCTCCAATCGCCGGACCACTGCAAGAATTGGTTAGGTTTCACGGTGACCGTTTTGCTCACGCTGTGGGTCGGGGTCACGCCGTCGAGAGTGATATCCTTGATCGAATCACCTGAGAAATCGGCGATGCCGGTGGGCGTGTTGATCGTCAGAGTCACGGGCTTGCTGGTATCCACCAGATCGGTGGGTTTGTCACAGACGAACCAGTGCATGATATCGGGGCCGGAGTATCCTTGGGCGTAGGTCTTGCCGACGCCGATATCGCCGCCATACGGGCTGCCGAAGATATCGGTGAGCTGGTTCACAAAGGCGCTCTCCTGATCGACAATGGCGGTGTTTTCATCGCCGATCTGGTTTTCCTGGTTGCGCAGCAGGCGGGTCATCTTGGCCGCTTGGTTGAAGGCACCCTTGGCATTCAAGGTTGCCCGCAGCGCTCGCTCGTAGATCTGCTCAAAGTGCGAGTGGCCGGCCTGCAACTGTGAGGGAGATATATCAAAGGCGATCGCACCCGGACTCAGGCCGAGCGGATTGAGGTGGGCATTGGCGCTATCAATGGCACCTTGGAAACTGCCGGCCGCGCTGACGAGTTGGTTGAGTTCCGGTACCGTGCTGCGGTCGATAATCTGCACGCCGCTGTGAAGCGGATTGGTGTCCTTGTCGGGCAGCAGGGCATTGGCGGCGGCCCAGTTGAGGAAACTGCCCTGCGCACTGCGCGACACCCATTCATCGAGTCCTTGGCTGCGGATGACGCCGGTGTTGGGATTGATTTTGCCATCGCGGAACTGGCTCCAACCGCTGGCAGCATCGTCCTTGTAATTCTGACGATGCACCAGGCTCACAATTTGCTGCGCGCTCATGGCCACGTTGGCGGCGGCTGCGGCAAACTTCCGCTCGTCCTTGTAATCGATCTGGATCGACTGGCCGAGCATCGAGACATCCTCGGACGCGGTGGTCCAGGTGAAGTATGGATGCTCCAGCAACTTGTAGTAACCTTTCAGCGCCGTCAGGTAATGGCCGTAGGCATCGCCGTGGCCTTGCGGGAACATCCGTTGGGCATCGGAGGCATCCACCACGCCATTGGCCGTGCTGCTGCCGGTCTTTTCCTTGATGTTGTAGTTGGTGGCGTAGAGCACCTCGCCGCTGTTGATGCCGCGGGTGTAGTTCCACCACAGGCGGTTATAGGCGGGAGCGCTGGCCACTCCGGGATTGGCAAAATCGTCGCGACCGCGCAACAGCGCCAACTCTTCTTCCAGCGAACTGCTGACCTGACCCTCGAACGAGAAGCGACTGGTGTTCACCTCGGTGACGGTTGTCTGGTCGTCGATGGAGATGGTCGGATTGGCGGCGTCGGCGTATGCCTCGTTGCCGAGGATCGTGTACAAATCGTTGAGGTAGCCGGCGGCCAGAATCAACGCGCTGTTGGATGCCGTGAAGTCGATGTTGGATCCGATGGTGAAGTTTTTACCGCGGTTGAGGATGGTCTCGTAAATGGCGATGAGGCCCGCGTCGTTGATGTTTTGCAGATTGAGCGCGATATCGCCTTCCCAGCGGGTGCCGGCCTGGGTGAGCAGCGAGACATCGGTATTGACCTGGTTGTTATATAAATCGGTCATGCGCTGGTTGAACGGGGTGATTTTCGCCAATACCCGCTTGATCCAGCCTTCAACGAGTTTCGGTTGCATCCAGGCCGACCAGGTGGTGTCGCCGATCTTGCGATAGGCCATGGTGAAATACGTGTCGCCCATCAGCACCGCAGGGTTGCTAATGGTGGCAGTTGGCGAACCACCCACCACGATCATGTTCGTGAGAGTGCCGCTGGGTTTGATCCAATAGGCGGTGCTCGCGGCGATATCCACGTTCGTGCCATTGAGCGGCGGGTTGCTGCCGTTGGTGGGGAAGCCGTAGCGCCACTGGAATTCGAATAGTTCGGGGAGACCGGCATAATCGCCGCTGTGGCGCAGGGTCACTTGTTCGTCCAGTGGATTGCTGGACAACAGCACCTTCAAATCCCCTTTGTAGAGGGTCGGATCGATCTTGATGACTTGCATTGAGATCGGATTCGCCGGATCGGTGAAAGCCTCGCCATTTTCAAACACCATCGTGACGTAGCCCGTACCCTTGCCCGTGGTGCTCAAGGCATAGCTGTCCACCGCCGTGTCGGGATTGGTGATGTCCGCCAGCGTGGCCTTGTCAATGGCACGGTGATCTTTGGCGGTGTCCACCACATAGGTTCCGGGAATCTTGGAGTCCTCACTGAATGTTTCCAACTGGGTGCTGAGGCCGGCAATCGCGGCATCCCACTTGCTTTTGTTGGTCGTGTCGCTCGCCGGGCAGAGATCTTTCAAGGCGCTGAGGTCGGCCGTTCCCAGCACGTTGAGATTGAGGTAATCTTCGCCGGCGATCTCATCGACAAACTCACCGGTTAGGGTGAGCGCGCCCTTGCTGCCGGTATTCGCGTCGTAGTAAAAGCGCTGCTGCAAATGCGGCGGCAGCTTTTGGAAGTATGTCTTGCCCGCATAGTCGCTGGTCAACACCGTCGCCGGGATCGCTGACAAGCCGCCGCTGGTGCCTAGCAGGAAAGTCTTGGCGCGGGTCGGGTCGTGCAGCAGCACACTATTGTTAGTGCTGCCGGTGTTGGCGATGGCTTGTTGATAGATCAGTTGCGTGCTGGTGGCACCGCGCACTTGCGGCAGATTTCCGGCGATCGCACTTGCCTTGGCCAGCGTCAGCGTCTCCGCCTGCTCGAGCACCGGTACGATTTTTTGCTGGGCGATGGGCAGCGTCGGGTCATCCGGCCACTTCGGCGCATAGGTCAGGGTGACTGGCACGCCGCTGCCCGTGTCGGCAATGAAGGGCATGATCGTGCCGGCCGCGCGTTGATTGGCGAGAATCAGGCCTGGCTCAAAAAACCCGTCGCGTGAGTTGTAATAATACTGCATTCCGAATGCAACCGGCGCTGCGATGCTGACCAGCGGTGGTGTGCTGTAGCCTGTGCCCGCGCTGGTCACCGCGATGGCCGTCACGGCGAAGCCCGAGATGTTGCCGACTCCTGTCGGGGCGCTGCCTGCACTCGCAGTGGTGCCGCCGGAAAAGCCAATCGTCGGCGCGCTGGTGTAGCCCGTGCCTGCAGCGGTCAGGTTGATGCTGGTGACCAAGCCATTGGCAAGCACGGCGGTGGCCGTCGCGCCGCTGCCGCCACCGCCGGAAATCGCCACCGTCGGAGCGAGCGAATACGTCTGGGTGCCGCTGGTGATGGTGAAGCTGGCGGCGCTCAAGCCCCCGAGTGTTGCCGTCGCGGTGGCGGTGGTGCCGCTGCTCGGCGGCGCGACGCTGACCACTGGAGCACTCGCGTAACCCGCGCCTTTGACCGACACGCTGATGCCGCTGACGCCACCGCTGCCATTGATCGCGGTGGTGGCTGCGGCGCTGAGCTTGGCGTGGGCACCGCGATAGGTCCAATCGTAGCCTTGGCGGTCGCGGAAAGTGAAACTCTTGTATGCCGTCGGCGCGTTGACCCCGGTGGCGAGGTCGGGAATTCCGGGAACCTCGCTGTTGAGCACAATGCCGCTGGTATTCAACGCGGGCGGCAGGGCGGCCAGCGGCATCGGCGGCTGGGCCTTGGTGCCCGCGATCGCATTGTAGGTCAGCGGATAGGTGAAGTTCGAGCGCACGACTTTGTAGGCGTCGATGCTCGGCCGCTGGTCGTGCGAATTGGTGTAGGCCAGCAGCACAAACGGCGATGAAGTGGTCGCGGCGTTGTTGAGGTCGTCGCGCAGCGCGTAGGCGCGGCCCGCCATCATCAAGGCGTGCTCCTCGTTGGGATTGAAGCCGGGCTGGGTGAAGTCATTTTGATAGTAGATGCTGCCGAGTTGTTGCGATGGCCCCAGATCCCCGGTGCCGAGGCCCGAGGCGATCACAATCTCCGGCGGGGCCGGACTGGTCGGGTAAACCACCGTGTAGTGGCCGACCACCGAGGGCAGGTAAAACGCCGCGAAATTCGCGTTGGGTGCGGGCACCTGCTTGAACCACCACACGGTGAGTTGGTTGTTGTCCGGCAGGGCGTTGACGGGGATGATGGCACCCGCTTCCGCGGCTTTCACACCATTGGTGAACGGGTTGATGTAGCCCGCCGGATAATAATTGGTGCCGCTCGCGATGTAGCCGGCGGCCGAATACGCCGCGCTGGGCGGCGTCAACCGCTGGCCGACATTGACAGTTATGGAAATGTCCGCCACCCCGTCCGCATTGAGGTCGTTGATGGTTGTGACCGCGGGCGTGCCGGTGAGCGGACCCGTGCCATCGGGATCGACCACGGCCACACTGCCGAGTTTAGCCTGGGACTGGACATAGAGCGGCACATACCACGGCGTGCCCGCGCTCATAAACTTCAGCAACGTGCGGCTGGTCTGGTCGCTGGAATTGCTGAAGTCGGCCAGCAAGCGCTGGGTATTGACGTCGATGCTCACCTCGGTCTCGGCAGGATCGTCTTGGAAAATGACCGTTGGCAGATGGGCGGCATCGAACTGCGGACCGGTGCTGATGCCGCTGCCCGTGTTGGTGACAACCACGGGCTGGAATTCCGGGAACGTCGGCCAGACCTGGATGTATTTGCGCTGATACTTCGGCCAGCAGATCGCCAGCCCCGGCGCGGCGGGCGGCGTCAGGTAGTAAATCGACGCGTCTTTTTCTTCGAGCCAGTAGATCACGATCCGATCCGGATTGTCGTTTTCGCGTTCGGCGTGATAGACCAGCGAGCCATTCGCCAGGGCGCTGGTGCCGTAGAGCGGTTTGTTCACCACCGTGCTATCAAAGACGAGCGAGGCCTGCAGTTGGTCGTCGCCATTTTGGGCGGCTTCCTGGCGGGGGCGGAGTTGCTGGCCGAGTTTGGTTTCGATGGTTGCTGACTCAGCGACCATTTTGACGTCCACGATATCGGCACCCAGAAACTCATGCGTGCCGGTGGAGCCCTGCTGCAGCGCGCCGAGGTATTCAACGAAGAGGCGGCCTTCCATGTTGTAGGCGTGCAGTGCGGCCTGGCCATTGCCGTTATCAAACCACAGGGTGCGCGGTTCCGCGGCCTGTGCCGTGGCGGGGTTGGGACTGTAACCCACCGGCACAAACTCATCCACCACATGGCTGGGCATGAACGTGTTATAGACCGGGTTGACCGCCACGATGCGACCGGCCGGGATTTTGACCACCGGCGCGGTGAAGGATTTTTCCGTCCAGTAAATCGTCCGCGGCGTGCGGGCCGATGCCGATGACACCGAAAATACATCCGTCCGGAATTTGTAGGTCGCCGTCGCCTCGCCCGATGCACTGGTGTCCGGCACATTCGACACCCAGGTCACCGTTACCCGCCCGGGTTGACTCGCAAAAACCTTCCGGGCGTGCGGGCTGTAGTAATACGTCAGTGGCGGGTTGAAGGTTGTGGCGGTGGCCGTGCCGATGCTGGTGCTGGCCGTCGCCGCCAAGGTGATGGTGAGACCATCGACGAGGGTGACCCGCTGACCTAACAATGTAGCGCCGTTGAGCAGGCCCGCCGGCACGCTGGCCACGGTGACCGTCGTGCTGGACGTGGAGCTGGTCAGCACCGTGACGGAGCCCTGCGGTGAAAGCGGTTGGGTGGCGCCGTTGAGGTTGGTGAGGTAGCTTGGGGTGAAGGTTTCCCCCGGCTGCACCGGTTGCGCCCGCCAGTAATCTGGCGAGCATGGCGCGCCGCTCCAATTCACCAGCGGCCGCTGGATCTCGTCGCCCATCATGTAACGGGGCACGCCCGAGGCAAAACTGTGGCCCATGCTCGCCCGTGCCAAAACAGCGGTCACTTTGGGACTCGCCGGGATGGTCTTGTCGCTGGCTCTGGGATAGCGCCCGGCGGTGATGCCTGAAGTGGAAAGCGGCCCCGCCGTCGATGACGTGTTGCCCTGCCCCGCGTATTGCGGCGTGGTCACCGCTGCGGTGCCGCTCGGGGTCGTCGGCGATTTTGGCGGGGCGAGGGTGACGGTGGGTGGCGCGGTGCCGTAATAACCGCTGCCGCCATTGGTGACGATGATGGACGTCACCACGCCTCCCGTCAGCACGGCCGTGGCGGTGGCGGTGGCGGTGGCGGTGGCGGTGGTGCCGCTGGCCGGTGGCCCGATGGTTACGGCAGGTGCGGCAAGGTAGCCCGCGCCGCCGCCGCGCACCGTGATGGCGGTGACCACGCCACCCGCCACTGTGGCCGAAGCGCCGGCACGGCGGCTGTCTAGCAAGTTGGTCGCGCCGCCCTTGATCTCGAACTGGGCGTGCGCCAGCGGTGCCAGCCAGAGGCTGCCGAGGGCGGCTAATAAAATGGGAATTCGGGGATTCATGGCGTGCAAGGGCTGCGGGTTAAGACGCTCGGGCGTCTTGGGAAAAATCCGCTCACTTGGCAGCGTTGGCCGGCTGGATCGCTGCGGCTGCGGCGTTCTTTGGCAGGCGTTTTTCGAGGGCGGCGAGGCGCTCTTCCACCGCCTTGTCCCTGGCGTCGAGTTGGGCTTGCAGGCTGGCGATTTTCCCCTTCAGCGCCAGCAGCTCCGCGTCGTGATCTTTCTTCATCTGCTGGGTGGCGGACACATTGAGCATCGCGATGGCATCGTAGTCCACCGAGCGGAAGTCCTTCACCTCACGGCCATACACAAACAAGTTTTCCGTGTCTTCTTTCCAATCGGTGCGGAAGCCGCCTTTGCGCAGTTCCAACACCTCGTGCACCGACTGATCTTTTTCGCTCATCAGCTTGACGCGCTCGCCCACCTTGAGGTCGCTCGCCAGTTCGACCCAGCCATCCTTGACCACCGCCTTCTTGAAAACATCCGGCACCACGTCCGTCGAGCGACTGACCGCCTGCGGATAGATCGTCTCGACCTGCTGCGCGATGACCTTCTTCTGCGGCCGATTGCCGCGTGCAACCACGTCCTTATACCCATAATCAGTGACTTCGATTTTCATCAGGGTGGCGAGATCCGCGCCTCCATCAGAGACTTTTTTGATATCCTTGATCCGCGCGTCGGACATGGTGATCAGACCGGCAGCCCGCATCCAATCACCTGTGTTGATACCTATGTTGAAATAGTCAGCCCCCGCGGGCTTATTTGCACTATCCATCCTGAGCAGGTAAGCCGTAGAGGTTCCAACCCATCCAACTACATCCAGTTTTGCGCCTGGAGAGGCTGTCCCGATGCCGACGCGACCTCCTCCATCAACAAGCACAACGTTGCCAGGAGTGAAATGGTTGAGGTATATGGACGAGCTGGTTTTCCTCGAATCCAGGTGAAGGTTGCCCGATGTCTGAATTCTGGGTTCGTCGAAAACGGTGTCATTCCACCCACCCAGCAACAGAGAACTAGAACCACCGTAACTCGCGCCAATACGAATGCCTACGTCATTCCCCGAATTGATATCCAGTTTGTAAGCCGGGGCGACTGTCCCGATGCCGACTTTGCCTCCTCCATAGGCAAGTATGACATCGCCATTAGCAAGCGAGTTGAGGCGAAGACTATAATCAGTCTTCGAATCCAAGAGAAGGGTGCCATTGGATGTCTGAATTCTGGCTTGCGTGTGATCGCTGTCATTATACCCCCCTAGCAACAGGGAATTTGAAAATGAATCATTCGGACCAAGACGAAGGCCTGGGTTATTCCCCGAATAGACATCGAGTTTGTATTGCGGGGCTGTTGTGCCGATGCCGACGTTGCCACCGTTGGGGTTGAGCAGGAGGTTTTGTGCGCCGGTGCCTTCCTTGAATGCCTGGATGAAGCCGGTGCCAGTGCCGGTGCTGTCCACGCCGAGGCGCAGGCGCTCGGTGATGTCGTCGGCGGTGATGAGCAACTGGGGGGTGGAGGTGCTGGTGCTGGTGTTGGCGCCGGTGATGGTGAAGAGCGCGGGTGGGTTGGTGTTGCCGATGCCGATGTTGCCGGTGTCCAGCGCGGTGAGGGCGGTGTTGCCGTTGGAGCCGAGTTGTTCGGCAAATTTGGCGCGGATGGCGAAGGCGGAACTCACAATCTGCTGGCGCGGCGTGATTTCATTGTCCACCGCCGCCGTGCCGTCGTCGATGGTGACGCCGAGGTAACGACTGGCTCCACCAAAAACCCCGACGTCGCTAATTTTCACCGTGGGCAGGCCCTTGCCCGCCTCAGTGTAGCCGAAAGTGCTGCCGACTGTGGCGACGCCCTGGCCGATGAGCACGCTGAATTCACCATCGGAAATCGTCACCGTCTGCTGCTCGGAGTAGAGCAGATCCGTCGCCAAAACATTGGTGGCATGGTCCCAAACCCGGAAGGTGACCGTGCGGTTCACCGGGGTGCCCGCGCCGACCACCGCGCCCGTGGCGTCCAAGGCGCGTCCCTGGTAACTGATGTAGCCGGGCACCGCGCTGGTGATGGTCTGGGCCTGCGCGCTCTGCAACACACACAGCGCGATGATGGATAAGATGATGTTTTTCATGATGTTTAGAATTTAGAATTTAGGATTTAGAATTTCATTGCGTTAGCACGCCGATTTCCGAGACGCGGTGAAGTTCGATGGTGCCGGCGACGCTGAGAGTATCCTTGCGCAGGCCGGTGATGGTCTCGGCGTAGGTGCCGGCAATCACGCTGCTGCCGTAGCCAGTGGACGAGGTGCCGGCGGGGGCGGTGGCCGCAAAGCTGAAACTCACCGCGCGAGTGATGTCATAACTTTCCTGGCCGGCAACCAGGGCGGTGCTGCCGCTCTTGTTATCGTGGTCCGGGTGGTATTGATGGACAAAGGGGCTGGCGGGGTCGTTGAAGGGCGTCGCGATGCTGCGGGTGAGGGTGGCGCCCAAGGCAAAGCTGCCGGTCCCCGTGGCGAGCACGCGGTCGAGCGGCAGATGGGCGGCGACGAGGCGCGAGGCGTTGGCCTTTTCCGCCGGGTAGAGGGCGCTTTCGGTGGTGCAAATGCCGGGGTTGTGGGGGGCTGCGGCAAGTATTCCCAGAAACACTTGCGACAGCACCCGCGCGCTGCCGTCATCAGCCACGTGGATGATGTAGCGCAGCGGATAGACCTGCGCGGTGCTGGTACCGGTATAACCGGCAGTCTTGCTTTCGACGCCACTGACGAGCGCGTCGCCGACCCACAACCCGGCGAGCGTCGTCTTGCGCGCGGTGGCCGGCAGTTGGATGTCGTAGAGGCCCGCACTGTCGGTGAAGCGCAACTGCGAGGCAAACAAGGCGTTGGCCGCGGCGCCCGTCATGCCCGCGCTGCCGCGGTCGATGCCGAAGCTCAGTTCGACGGCGGCATTGGGACCGATCACTTCGGTGTAGGCAGTTTGGATCGGTGTTTCCGTCCACAGATTGCTCGACGCGGTGTAAACCCGGCGGGTCAGCGGCACACTGCCGGTGATCGCCTCCTGGCCGCTCGGTGCCGCGTTGGAGGCCACCGGCGCGATAGTCACCGTGCTGGCGGTGGCGCTGCGGTTGAGCACCCGCACGGTGATGACCGCTCCGCTGCGCCCGTAGTCGAGGCCGGCCCCGCTGCTGAGGCTGATTTCCACCGGCGCGTAAAAATTGCCCACCACCTCCGTGTCGAACCAATAGGCTTTGGTCGAGTCGAGGGGTTCTGAGGTGGTCGAGAAGACTTGCAGCGGATTGCTCGCTCCCAGATCGCCTCCCACGTATTTGAAAATCTTGGTATTCGCCGCGATGGCCGCCGGAAAGGTCGCGAAGTAACTGCCCAGGGTCGGGTAAGCGCCGCCGAGTTTGCTGGGGAAACCCATCAGGTTCGCCCCGTTGCGCACCCACGCGGCGCTGGGCGGCACGACTTTCTGCGCAAGGGTCACCGTGTGGGTGTTGGACGTGGTGCCGCTGCATTTCACCAAATACGCCGACTGGCCGACCATCTGGCTGAGCGCGCTGACCGAGCCGTCGCGTTTCCACACCGTCCACTCGGCGGTGCCGGCCGACGGGATGAGCGGCGTGGTCATGAACTGGACCTGGGTCGGGTTGGTATTCCAGCGCCAGACTTCCAGCACTGCCGGATAGGACGCAAACAGCGTGGCGGGCGGCGCGTAACTCGCATCCCCGTGCAGATAGATCGCATTCCACCCGCCCTTGAGCGTGTAGCTCGTGCTCTGCCACTGGCCATGGGTCACGCCCACACTTAACCCGGCCAATAACACCCACAGCCAGCCACCCAGCCGTACCCGCGTCGTCAAAAATGTCATCATGGATTTCAGGTTCATCTGATATAAGGGCTTCTCACTTCTCACTTCTCACGTTTCCGCTTTCCGCTTTACCGAACCGTCAGGCGGAAAAATTCGTTGGTGGCGGAGCGCGGAGCGGTGAAGACGGAGAGGATGCCGACATCCGTGGCCTGATAGGCCGGCCTGCCCGCGCCGGGGGTAGCTACCGAGAACGGCACCTGCGTCCAGGTCTTCATGTCGAGCGTGCTCTCAAGCGTGTAAACCTTGCCGGTGATCGCGTAGAACTCGAAGCGCACACTGGCCTCCCGCTTCTCCTTGAGCGTCAGGCTGAAGGTCTCGGTGGCGTCGCCCGCGAAGGTGCCCGCGAGGTATTCCTGCTGGTTGCTCTGGCCGTCATGGTCGAAGTCACCGCTAAGCCCGCCTAACAGGTCGAGGTTCCACTCGCCGTTGGCGTCGGGGTGGATCCCCGCCTGATAGAGCTGCCATTCCTCCCACGCATCGGGCAGGCCGTCCTTGTTGGCGTCCTCGCCGAGGTTCAGGTCAAGGCGTGTCCGCTCCCCGCCCTTGCCCGCCTTGAGCGTGCCGTTGACCTCGATCGGATAGAACAGCACCCCGTTCATCGCCACCACCAGGCTGAACGTGCCCAGCGCGGCGATCGCCTTGTCGCTGTAGAAAACCGTGCCGCTGCGTGCCGCGTCGATACGGATGTTAAGCTCGTAGTTCTGGTCCATCTGGCCGGAGGTGATGGGCGTGCGCCCGACCTCGACCCCGTCCTTGAGCAGGATGATCTCCGCGCCTTCGGCCGTGACCGTCTGGCCCACCTGATCGCGCACCATCCCGTAGAGCGTGTAATAGGGTGCGGGCGGAAACGCCGCTGCCGTCGACCCCACCACAAGCAGACACACAAGGATTTGGCAGATGGATTTCATGATTATGTTTATCTATGATCCCTTGAAGCCTGAAAGTTTTCGCGCTTGGCTTGAGAGGCGTTGGATCATGGTGAGAGGCCAGTTGCTGTTGCAACGATGCAGTATAATACATCGATTACTGAATTTCTGACTACCTCATGCCGACCAAACACTGCGCATATCCTCCGATAATCCAAGAGTGTGAACAACATGCGGGAGTTTCACACGAAGCCACGAAAACACGAAAGATTGCAGGAGAGGAAAAAATCCGTGAAAGCCGTGGTTTCTATTTTCCTTTCCAGGTTGATTCATTGGCGGTTCATGGGCTGCGGCGGTCATAGACGCGCCGCTACAAAAGATGCTGGATAGTTTGTCTGTCACCGCATTCGTCACCGCAGCCGGTGTGCGCCGAGTGGTGGCTGCGCCGCAGCCGCGGCCTGGCCTGGGATTCCCCAAAATACACCGCTACGGTGTATTTTGTGCCGAACTTGAAAAGGCTGGTACCCCGATCGGCTCGATTGATCACCTCATCGCCGACATCGCCCGCGCCAACACTTGGACCGTGGTGACGGGAAATTTGCACGAATTCCGCCGCGTCAAACGCCTCAAATGCGAGCAGTGGCATGCTTGATCCTGGCTAGGCATCTGAGATGGATTGTAGCAACGGCTTAGTTCCCGGAATTCGAGTAGGTCCGCAGGAACAGCTGGATGTCGGAGACGCTGGCGACAAAGCGGTTGAGGCCGTCTTGTTCGTCGCTGAGCAGGGTGTAGGCCGGGATCACGATTTTCCAGCGGGTGTTCCAGACGCTGCGGCCGATCAGGCGGGTGTTGGTGAACTCGGTGGGCACCGAGCTGTAGAAAAACGCGGGATCACTCACCGGGCGGAAGGCCTGGTGTTTG
Source organism: Luteolibacter sp. (assembly GCA_964202135.1). Taxonomy (GTDB): domain Bacteria; phylum Verrucomicrobiota; class Verrucomicrobiia; order Verrucomicrobiales; family Akkermansiaceae; genus Luteolibacter. Next base: position 18,956 of record CAXNHR010000030.1, read on the forward strand.
CGCAGGATCCACGGCTGCTCGCTGAGCGTGTCGTTGGCTGGCTGCTAGTAATTTGCTTTCTGCGGGAGGCCCCTGAAAGAGCCATTGGACCGGACCGGAGGGCGGGGAAATGGGGGTTGGTCCGCATCCGTCTTGAACGGCGCCTCCACCCTCCCAATCCGGTGCAAAGGCGACGGGAAAAGGCACGGACCAAGGCAGGGAATCTCAGTGTTCAAAGGCGACGGCAGCATAATCAAAAAAACTGCCTCCCCAATGCAGCACGAGCAATGCCAGATCAACGCCCACCTTTCCCACCCACTCTTTCAAAGCTCAGCGTTCGACGTTCAAAGTTCGACGTTCCTCCGCCCCCAAAGGGGCACAACACGCCAGCCCAGGGCAACGCCCTGGGTTCAACCGCCAAAAACATCTCAAGCCCTGAAGGGGCGAGACAGCCCGCTGTCCCCCAAATGCGGCACAGCCGCCACTCCCCTCACGCCACCCGCTCCGCATACAAATACTTCACTGCCGTCCCACAGACTGGGCGCGGCGCGCCCTGAGCCTTGATTTTGCGAGGCCCTGAGGTCGTTTCGGGAGAATGGCGATTGCGACTTTTTTGCGAGCAGTTGATATATCCCGGTGTTTGCGCGGCGATGCTGTCCCATTACATCACGTCTTGGCG
>CAXNHR010000031.1:0-19563 GCA_964202135.1 Luteolibacter sp.
AGGCCAGCCATTCCTTGGAGAGCTTCTTGTCGGCTGGAATCAGCGAAAAGTGGAAATCCGAGGCGTCAAACGGTCCAGCCACCGCAGGTGTGCGGGAAAAGGCCAAGCCGGCGGCGGTCAAGCCCGCAAGCTTGAGAAAATCGCGGCGGGCGGGTTGTGGCGCGGGGCGGCAGGAACCGCCGCCACAGCAGGATGTATTGCGATTGGAGGAATCAGGTGATGAGCTCATGAGATTTTGACATTCAGGCTGCCGCCGGTCGGGATTTCAATTTTCTGCGCAAAGGTGACGAGCGCGCGGCCGTCGGCGACTGTTAGCACGACAGGAACACTCCTGCCATCGAGCGTGGCCTCCGCATTGCGTGCGGTGTTGAGCATTTCCGGACGTCCGAGAGAGAGCGTGTTTAGTTTGAGTCTGCCCCACTTGAGCGCGAGTGTGACGTTGAGCGTCGTGCCATCGAGCTTCTGGGAAAAGCTTCCCCAACCTTCCGCAGTGGTGAAGGCGGCTTTGAAATTCTCCGGCGTGAGGCGCGGGGCGAAGCCGATGAATCCTTTCGGACCGTTGTATTCAAACCCACAGGCCGCAAGGAACGTTCCGTAGCTGGCCATCGCCCTCGCGTAGTGATCGCTGCATTCGATCTCGTTGTAAGGATTGCGCAAACTCGGGTGGTAGCGGTCGTGAATCACCCGCGTGGTCGCAAGCCCCTCGGTGATCATGTCTTCCCAGACCATGTGGCTGGCAACCTGGTGTTCGAAGCCGCTCATGCATTCGTTGAAATACATCGAGGTTGGTGCGCTCGGGCCGGTGAACTCGATGTCGGGCACAAACGGATTCGAGAGCATGACCATGCCGCCCTCACCGGGCATGGCATACCAGCGACCGGATTTTTTCCCGGCGCGGAACGGTCCGACGTCCGGAGTGAAGTTGTATTTCCACAGGGATTCGAGCGCTTTCCTGACATGCCCGCGGGTCATGACATCGCCGAGCCCGACCTGCCACGCCCAGCTCTGGCCGAAGACTTGGTCGATATGGCAGCCCTCGTAGGCACCGACCTCGGTTTTGCGCGCCGGATCGCCAATGTGGACATAGTAACCGTAGTCCTTGTTCCAGCAAAGTTGATCGAGATTCTTCGCGGCGACGGCGAGGATTTGCCGGCATTGGGAAGCGAAGGACATGTCACCCATCTCCACCGCCATGGTTTCGCCCGCCTTGAGCGCCGCGTGATACATTCCGCAAAGCCAAGGGACGATGCCATTCCAGTCGGCATCCAGCGTGTTGTGCAGAGGCCCGCGGATGATGCCATCGCCATCGGCATCGGTGGTGATGATTTTTCCAAGGGCTTTTTTGACGTTCGGCCAGACGCGTTGAAGGAAAGCCGGATCGGCGGACATCAGGTATTCGCGATAGGCACCGAGGATACGGCCGGCCTGGCCATCCACGGCATACCAATCGCCGTCTTCGCCGCGATAGGCGATCGTGCCATCCGGCTTGAGCGCCACGCCGAAGTCCACGAACTCGCGGTGGTCGCGCTCGATTTTTGGAAACAGGCGGGCCACGGCCTGCGCATATTGCCAGACGTGGATGCAGGTGCCCGCGCAACATCCCACGCCCTCCATCGCCCAGAACCTGCCACCCTCGAAGTAGTAACAGGTCGTCGTCGCCAAAATCGATGTGTTGGCGAAGGTGCGGTTGAGAAACCAGTGTGGCAGCGTGGAGTCGTTCCATGTGTCGCGCCATAGCCGGGTCTCACCGGCCAGGCGCTTGAAGTTCGCGGCAATATGCGCCGTGGCGGCGGCGGCATCCGCGAAACGTTTTGCATAGGCATGTTCGCGCCCGCCCAGCACGTTGGCCGGTGCGTGAGGGAAATGCCACGCGACCACGAAATCCACCGTCGCTTTTTCCCCGGCGGCGAGGCTGAGCTTGCGCCCCACGCGGCCGACGACTTTCTCCCCGAGCTTTGCCTCGCGGTCCGCCTCACGCAGCTCGGCGGGCGCGCCTATCAGGGCAAGCGCCATCGAACCGGCGTCCGGCAGCCGCGCGAATTGTTCCGCGGTGATCGGCGGGGTGTCGGTGAAGGTGATCGAGCCGACTGAAGTGTGGCCCCACGGCTGGGTGTGTGCATCGATGATTTCGATATGTGCTTCACGGCCGAGAAATTCGGTCACATCCAGAATGGTGCGGACCAGCGGATTGGCGGTCGGCCCGGTGGCGGAGCGAGCGACCTTGCCGTCCACGATCAGGCGCAGGCCAAGGGTTGCCGGATCGGTTCCTCCGGCGATCCAGAAGCGGAGGAACTTGCGCTCGATGGTGAAGGTCTTGCTGATGAGTTTGCCGGTGGCGGCATCGCGCCCGTTCGGATCCTGGGCGGCATTGCCCGCGTGCGAATTGACGACCCGCTCGGAGTCTCCGCCGATGTCACCCATGTAGGCGGGCAGTTGCTTGCGGTTGACAGGTTCCTTGCCGAAGGCGTCGCCTTCCACGATCCAGCCTTTTTCGGCGAAGGTTCCGCCGCTCCAGTCTTCGAAGATGACATCCGGCTTGCCGCTGGCTCCGGGTGGCTGGGCTTGGGCGGAGAGTGCGACGACTGTCGCGCCCGCGCCATCAATGGTGGCGGCCCGCCGAATGCCGTCGAGATACCCGGTATTTCGATAGACGGCGTTTTCGAGATGACCCTCCAGCGCGATCTCGGCGGTTTCCTTGCCGGTGTTTTCGATCTCGAAACTGAAAATCGTCGCAGGAATACTGGAGCTTTCGATGTCATGTGGAATGAATGGCGAGAATGCCTCCAACCGCACCTTCACCGGCAGTTCCGGGTCGGCATAGCGCACCGTCCCGATCGGATACTGTCCGGTAAAACTGACCTCGCGGAATCCCGTGCCGGCTGTGCTGTCGAGCGTCCGACGGATTTCCTTATCACCGGTTTTCACGGTAATCGTAAAGCCCTGCTCCAAGCGGCGGTGGCCATCGGCGACCAGCGGGGCGACATAACTGCTGCCGAAGATCGGATTCAACGGCGTGCCGTTGTAAGAACTGCCTGCGGGATCGATGCCGAGTTGGCAGGTATTGAACACGTCCCACAGCCATAGCCGGCCGTCGCCGCCGAGATAGACCGTGCCGCAGAACAAACCGCCCACCGGCATGCCGATCTTGTGCAGATCCCCGCCGGTGAAGGTCTCCGGCACACCGCGCGCGGTGAGCGATTTCAGCCAGGCGGGATCGAGTTTTTTATCGGTCGGGATGAGTTTCAGGAAATCCTCTTTCACAAACGGGCCTGCCATCGCTCCGCCGCGCGAGGTTAGCCAGGCCAGCGACGTGAGTCCGGTCAAACGCAGGAAATCGCGGCGCTCCAAGTCGAGCAGGCTGGGAGTGGCGGGGACACCGCAGCAGGGGCTGGGGCTTCCTGGTTGGCAGGTGCTTTCTGGCGTGTGATGGGCGGGTTTTGGGGAATGGCTGGGCATGGCGGGTTATACGGTGGAACGAGTATGCTTCTATCTATCCGGATCGTTCAAGCCAGTCCATTCGCGTAAACACGGGATGAGGACGCCCGGAGTGCAAGCTTCAGCTTGATCCCGCAGGGCGGGGCGAAAGAAACGAAGAATCACGCTAAAGCGCGAACTCCGGACCGTCTTTTCCCGCGGACATGGCTGATATAAGCAGAGGCCGCCGAATCCCATCGGCGGCCTCTTTCGATTCCGAAGAAACCCAAAACTTCGGAAAATTCATCACGCGCGGCGGCGGCGCAGCAGGGCGAGCAGGCCCAAGCTGCCGAGCAGGGCGGCGCGGGGCTCGGGAATGGCGTCGAAGGTCAGCATGCTGTAGGTCAGGGTGGAACCCACAGGTCCCGCAGAGTGAAGCGCGACGTTATACTGCGCGGCCGCGCCGGTGGTGTTCTTGATGTCGAAAAGAACCAACTCTGGGACACCATCCTGTGTCAGGGCGCTGGAATAGGTGACCCCGCCAGAATAGGACTCGTAAATGGAGATCGCTTTAGCTCCAAATCCGCCAGTGGCGTCCGTCATGATTCCAAAGCGGAAATCCGCTCCTGCAGCCACGGTAAAGTAGGTGGCATCCGTGAACGAGCCATAACTCCCACCGGTGACGGCTGTTGTCATCGAAATCCCGCCGACGCGGTAAACAAGGCTAGGGTTTGGACGTGTAATGATCGAATACCCTCCGAAGTTCACCCAAACGCCGCCAAGGGACTGCGCCTCGGTGAGTAAAAAAGTCGGCTTGACGCTCTGCGTTTGTAAGGCAGGTGAGGCCGTGGGTCCGTTATTCAGGTTGCCAGCTACCACACCTTCGTAGGTATTTGCGTCGATGAGTGTGGGTGAAAGCACATAGTAACCAGCCGAGCCATAGACTTCTCCACTGACATCATAGGTTTTTGCGGCTCCTGGATTTGACCAATTTTGAGCGAGATAGCCTGGAGCTCCACCACCTTCCACGCCGACAAAGGTGACGGCGGCCTGGGATATGGCGGGCAGGAGAAGACCTCCGGCGCATGCAAATGCACTGAGAAGATTGCGGGTTGCGGGATTCGCGTTCATGATTCGGGTTTTTGGTGTTGGAGTTTTATGTGCTTTGGAGGGGAGGCTTTTTCGAGATGCCAGTCTCATTTCTAATGAGATAGTAGAAAATCCGCCGCCCTTGCACAGTCCCGTAAATACGGGATGCCGGTGGGCAGAGGATGGGAGGTCATGCGCGGGTCTGGACGCATGAAAATTTAGCCTGCCACCACCGGGTGGAGTGAATGAATACAGCGAGTCTTTGACCGAACATTGGCAGGCGACGCAGCGGGCGAATTTCCTCGTTCTGCCAGGTTTCTGAGGGTGGCGACGATAGTGGGGTTGTCGCTGAACTTTCACGGGCAAGATCGCCTAGCGCGGACCAAATGCAGAGGCCGCCGAATCCCATCGGCGGCCCCTTTCGATTCCGAAGAAACCCAAAACTTCGGAAAATTCATCACGCGCGGCGGCGGCGCAGCAGGGCGATCAGGCCCAAACCGCCGAGCAGGGCGGCATTGGGCTCGGGAACCAAGGTGGAGTTGACCGCAACATTGTCGAAGTTTGCCTGCATCCCACCCAAACCGCCGCCGCCGGGTTTGCCAGCGACTTGAGAGATGGTCACCCAAAGTTGGCCACCGTAGTATGCGGAGTTGGCTGGGTTATTAGTGTAGCTGCCAGCCAGCGAATACCAATCGGCCGACCCCTCCCCGGTTGCCGCAATATCAAACGTCTGTGTTACCGACCCGAGGTTGAGGGTGGGCAAGGCGCCCTTGGTCGCCGATAGCTCGATCTTAACCGTGCCGCTGTAGCCAAAATCCCAGCGGACCCCCGCATAAGTCGAGTAGGCATAGTTGGTGTTGCTGTCGAACGTCCCGATCTGCTGCCACGCGCCCTGCCACGCATCCTGCGTTCCTGTCATGTAGAGAAGAGCGGAATCGCTGGGCAGCCGGGTCGATGGTGCGAATGCGGGATTCACGACATATTGTCCGTTCCAATCTTGGCCCCAGGAGCCGACACCTGCGCTGGCACCCCAGCCTTGAGGCGGTGCCGTGAAACCACCGGATTCAAAATTGCCGTTGGTGACGAGTGATGCCGCCGAGGCGGAGGTGATTGAAATGCCGAATGCGAAAACAGCCGCACCGAACGATTTGTGATTTTTGAGTTTTGATGTATTCATGATTTGGTTTTTTGTTGTTGGTGTTTTATGTGTTTTTCAGGGGATGCTTTTCCAGTGTGTTAATCGGATTGCAGATGAGAGATTAGTAAGCTCCCCGCCCTTGCACAGTCCCGTAAACACGGGATGGCGGAGAGGGCGGAGTATGGGATGGGGTTACGGGATGTGTGCTCCTGGAGTTCATGCCTGCCCCACAGGGTGGGGCGAATGAACGATGAGTCTTTGATTCCATCATTGGGTGGCGACAACGCGGGCGAATTTTTTCGTGGCGACGCCTTTCGGAATCGTGACGACGATGGTGTCGATTGAACCGGTGTCATCGACGGTGTAGGAAGCGCCGGTGCCGCCGATCGGGCCGGGATTGGTCGCGGCATCGATGACAATGTCGTCCGCCGGATTCCATGTGACCAGATTGTCGCTGACCTGGACCTTGACGGCTACCGGTTGGGCTTCCGAGGCATCGGAGCGAGTGAAGGTGACGACGAGATTCGAACCGGAAGCCGTGACGGTGGGACGCACGTTGTTCTGGCTGATGGTGGGATCGCCGCCGAGCACGAATTCAAGCAGGTTGCTGAGGCCATCGTTGTCGAAATCGACTTCCGGGGCGGTGTTGGTGAAGGGATTGGCAAACGGCCCACCAGCCCAGGTATCATAAGAGCTGGAAGAGGGGCCGGTGGTCACATTCAGAATGCCGTTTCCGGTGATCCGTGCAGTCTTGTGAGTGGCGCTGGAAGACAGGGAGCCCCATGTGCCGGACGCTTGCTGATCCAGGCCGAAATACAGCGCATTGACGGTGTCCGTTCCGGAGTAATTCAGATTGAGCACGCCGGGAGCGGTAATGGTGACGGTGGAGGCATTGGCGAGATAGGGTGTGGTGAGGGTGAGCGTGCCGTCGATGACCGCAGTATTGCCGGTGTAGGTATTCGTGCCGCTGAGGGTGGCCCCGCCTGCCGCCGCGAGCGTGACTCCACCGATACCAGAGATATCGCCGCTGACTGTGACGCTGCCGACGAAGGGGAAGAGGTTCATCCATGCGTTGTTGGTCACATTGCCGGCCCATGTGCCAGGACCAGCCGCAGAGTTTTCAAGGTTGCCCGATTGATCAAAGATCAAGGTCTCTCCCGTGATGGTGAAGCCGTTGAGGTCCACCGCGCCCCACGCACCCCACCCGGCGATATAGGTTGGCCCGGCGGTGGTGCCGAGTGCGTTGGCATGGCCGATGAACACGCGGGAGTTCGCGATGGCCGTGTTACCGGTGTAGGTATTGTTGCCGGAGAGGATGACGGCCCCGCCGTCCACCTGCAAATGCGTGCCGCTGATGCCCCCGGAGACCGTCAGGCTGCCCGCGCCGGCTGTGAGGCGGGTCTGCTCGTTGGCGACCACATTGCCGGCCCACGTGGCGTTGCCGCCGGTGTTGAGCAACTGGCCGTTGACCCGGTTGTTTTCAAAGGTTTCGCCAGTGATCGTCTGGCCGTTGACGTCCAGCGCGGTGTAGGCGGCATCCCAATTGACAATACGCGTGATGCCGGCGGTGGTGCCAAGGGCATTGGCACTGCCGAGACGCACAGTAGCTGCGGAGATGTTCAGGAAATCGGTGAAGGTGTTGTTGCCGGAAAGGACCACTGCGCCGCCACCGCCGGAATCCACTTGGATGCTGGTGCCGCTGATTGCGCCCGTGATGTTCAAATCCCCGGTCGAACCGGCGATGAAGCGAAGTTGGGCGTTGCCGACCACCGATCCTCCCCAAGATCCAGTGGTGGCTGCTAAATTCGCGAGCACGCCATTGGCGAGGTCGTTCTGAAAGGTCTCCCCGGCGATGTTCTGGCCGTTGACGTCCACCAGACCCGAAGCTGCCCAACTCGGGATCGCCGTCGGGGCTGCTGCTGTGCCGAAGGCCTGGGCACTGCCTGCGAGCAAACGCGAATTGGCCACAACGATCCATCCGGTGTTGGTGTTGTTGCCCGAGAGTATCACGTGTCCGCCGCCGCTGGCGTCCACCTGAACGGTCCCGCCTTGAGCGAGATTTCCAGAGACGACAAGGTTTCCGGCTCCGGTTGCACTGAAGCGGGTTTGTGCCCAGAGGTTAATGGCTCCGGTCCATGTTGCGGTCGTGGCCGAGGAATTCAGAAGTTGGCTGTTTACGAACTCATTGCCGAGGGTTTCGCCCGTGACGGTATGCCCGTTGAGGTCGAGATAGGAGGCTGCTCCGTTCCAAGTAACCATGTTGGTGCCGCCAGCTGTTGTGCCAAGTGCCGAGTCGTTGCCGATGCGCATCCATGCGCCATTGAGGTTGAGCGCGCCGGCAAACGAATTGGCACCATTAAAGATGACCGGATTGCTGCTCGTGGGCTGGACCTGGATGCCGTTGACCCCGGAGATCACGCCGTCGAAGGTGAGCGGCCCGCTGGCGGTGCTGGGCGAGATGAGGAACTGGCTGGCGGCGTCGAAGGTGCCGGTGAAGGTGCCCCAGCCGTTGACCCCGGCGTTGACGGCGGTGACGGTGTAGTTGTTGGCGTCCGTGCCGCCGGTGAGGGCGACATCCGGCGGAATGGTGACGGCGAAGGCGGTGGCGGTGAAGCCGCAGCAAATGGCGGCGAAGGGGCGGAACGTGGATTTATTTTTCATCAGTGTTGGTGGATTTTTTAGATTCAGACGATTCAAGCTGTCATTCCCCGAAAGATTGTCCATTCACGTAAACACGGGATGGAGGGGCGTTGAACGTTGAACTTCCAACGTCGAACATCGAAATTGGAGCGGATCCGTCCCGCCATGCGACCGTCCGGAGTTCAAGCTTCAGCTTGATCCCGCAGGGCGGGGCGAAAGAAACGAAGAATCACGCTAAAGCGCGAACTCCGGACCGTCTTTTCCCACGGACAGGACCGTCCGGAGTTCAAGCTTCAGCTTGATCCCGCAGGGCGGGGCGAAAGAAACGAAGAATCACGCTGAAGCGCGAACTCCGGACCGTCTTTTCCCCACGGACAGGACCGTCCGGAGTTCAAGCTTCAGCTTGATCCCGCAGGGCGGAGCGCCAGAAGTGAAGAATTCACGCTAAAGCGCGAACTCCGGACGCTTTTTTCTCCGTTAAAATGATTTCCGTGAGGCGGCGGGTTCAAAACATCCGTTCGTTGAGGGCGCGGGCGACGGCCTCGGAGCGCGAGTGAACTTTGAGCTTGGTGTAGATGTTGCGGACGTGGGTGTCGATGGTGTGATAGCTGAGCTTGAGGGTATCCGCGATCTGTTTGGTGGAGAGGCCCTGGCACATCAGGCGGAGCACGTCGCGTTCGCGTTCGGTGAGCTTGTTCTGGGTGAGCGGGGCGGTCATTTTAGCCAACAGGTCCATGACGGTGCGTGTGACCCGTGGATTCATCGGGGAGCCGCCGGCGCGCACCTCGTGGATGGCCTCGATGATCTGCTGGGGTGTGGAGGTTTTGAGCAGGTAGCCCGAGGCTCCCATGCGCACGGACTCGTAGATTTTTTCCGCATCGTCAAATACGGTGAGAATTACGACTTGGACGTCGGGGGCAAGGGCTTTCAAGGTATGAAGCGCTTCCAGCCCGCTCTGGCCCGGGAGGTTGACGTCGAGCAGGATCACGTCCGGCACCTGACCCGCGTGTAGGGCGTCGATGGTGTCCTCCGAGGAGGTAAAGGAGCCACTGCATTCAATACCGGGCACACCGTTGATCACACGGGCGACGGCGGTGCGGAAGCCGAGGTTGTCATCGACGAGCCAGACACGGATCGTTTCACTTTGAGGGGTGGGTTTTTTTGACCGGTCCGAAGGACTCATGATGTGACTGTGGTGTATTTCCGGTTCTACGCGTATCCCGAATTTACGTGAGGGGCGCGGCAAAGGTGACCCGCGTGCCATGGCCGGGGCGGCTTTCGATGGTGACCTCTCCGCCTAGATCCGCAGCACGGCGGCGGAGGCTGCGCAAGCCATTACCGAGTTTTACCCCCGCCTCCACGAAGCCGATGCCGTTGTCGCTCACGCAGAACTCAAAATTTCCGCCTGCCACCCGGATGGCCACCTCCACTTCGGAAGCCCGGGCGTGGTGTGCGGCGTTGTGAAGGGTTTCCTTGAAGGCCGGGAAGACGTTGCGACGGAAAATAGGGGAGAGTTTCACATCCGGCGGGATCCTCTCGCTCTGGAACTCATGCGGGATGCCGTGAAGCAAATCGTTGGTGGCCGCCTCCATACGCACGACCATGTCGGACAGACTGTCGAATGCGGGATTGATGAACCAAACGATGTCCCGCAGGGAGTCGATGGTTTCGGAGGCGATGCGGCGGATGTCGGAAACATCGGCTGGCGATGGGGGCTCGGAGATTTGGGAGAGCAGGACGATGCTGCTGAGATTGCTGCCGACGTCGTCGTGCAGGTCGCGGGCGATGCGCATCCGCTCGCGCTCGACGGCCTCGCGTTGTTCGAGGGTTTGGAGTTTGCGGCGCAGACGGCGGACCATGCCGTAGCGCACGGCGGAGGCCACGCCAGCAGTGGCCACGGAGCCCGCCAATATGAGAAACCATGTGGTTTGCCAAAAGCGCGGTGCGACGGCAAATGCAAGACTCGCCATTCCCTCATGGCCGTCTGAGGTGGTATCAGCGATTCCGACGCGGAAAAGATGCCGGCCGGGCGGAAGATTCCTGTAATTGGCTACAGATGAGCCGCCTCCATCCCTCCAGTCGGTATCCACCCCCTCCAGTTTGTGGCGGAATCTCAAGCGTCCCGGCGCGCCGAATCCTGGGGAAGCAAAATGAATTTCGAGATCCTCGACACCGGCCGCCAGGCGGATGTTGTCGGAAATTGCCACGGGCTGGCCATTGCAGCGGAGTTCTTCGATCACCATTTTGGGTGCTTGCCGCAGTGGTGGGATGCGCGCGGGATGGAAAAACACCAGTCCTTTCACACTGGCCATCCAGAAAGTGCCGTCGCGGGCCTTCCATGCCACGGGTTGGAAGCCGCCCATGAATTGCATGGCTTGCAAGCCATCGCTGCGGTCGAAGATTTCCAACGGTGTGAACCGGGCACGGCCGTCGGCCACGGCGTTGAGATTGCGCAGCGCCGCCCGGAACAAGCCTTGGTCGGTGCCGCCCCAGAGATTGCCGTCGCCATCCAGCAGCAACTGGGAAACCGTATCACCCGGCAAGCCCTCGCGTGCGGTGATGCGGGAGAGTTTGGCGTCCTTCAACCGGAACAGTCCGCCCGATACCGTTCCAATCCAGAGCGCGCCATCCCCGGAAGGACAAAGGGTGCGGATTGGGAATCCAGGGCACAAGTGCTGCGGGAGCGCCTCGAAACGCCCGTCGCGCAGAAAGGCCAGGCTTCCCCTGCCGCCCATGCCGATCCAGAGCGACCCGCCGACATCCTCCACCACCGCGCGGACATCATCCTCCGGCAACCCTTGCTCCTTTCCATAAAGTTTCACTCCATCAGACTCGATACAGGCCAGACCGGCGGTGGAAAAACCCGCCCAAAGCCGCCCGCCGCGATCCGCGAACAAGGCCATGATCGCGCTGGGTGGCAGTTTCCCTCCGTGTTCGTAGGGAAGAATCCGGTCGTTTTTCCAATAAAACAGCCCGCGGTCCAAAGTGCCGATCCACATCCGGCCATCGGGCGTCGGAGACAGGCAGGTGGCATCCACACCGGGCCATCCCTGTTCGGCAGCGAGCGGCCGCCATGAGTGGTTGTCCGCGATGAAGCCCAGCCCACCGAACAGCGTGGAGGCCCAGATCCGTCCGGCCGCGTCCTGAGCGACGGAATAGACAATCTCATTGGTCAATCCCTTCTCCAGAGTCACGAAAAGCTGACGGTGGAGCCGGTTGACGCCTCCGCCCTGCAAGCCGATCCACATATTTTCGTCCACATCCTGCGCGATGCAGAAGATATTGTTTTGGGCGCTTGGCACCGACTGGAACGCTCCATCGGCGAAGCGGTAAAGCCCCTTGCGGTTGGTGCCGATCCAAAGCGCCCCCGAGGCATCCTCAAACACCTGCCGCACGGTGATCCCGTCCTCAGTCCAGGGGACGGCCCCGAGATCGCCGATTCGGCCATTGGAATCCACGGACTGGAGCCGTGAGCCCGCCACCAGCCACACGCCGCCCGCCCGCCGCGCCCCGGCCACCACGGGGATCGGCATGCCCCGGGCCATCTCATCCCAACGACCCGCACGATGGCGGAGCATCGAGGACGCGGTGGAAATCCACACCGCGCCGCCCCCGTCCACGACCATGCCCGTCGCGCCCGGGCAATCCTCCATTCTGCGGAAATCCCCATCCACGAAACGCGAGACTCTTCCGGCGGCCTCAAGAATCCAAAGTCCCCCGGCGGGATCCGCGGCCAGGGCAATCACCGGCGAGGCAAAATCCGGCAGGCCTGCGGGGAGCGGCTCCAAGCCGCGCTGCCCGGCCAGGCCCAGTTTCCCGGCGGCATTCGCAAACCACAGCCGTCCCCCGCGGTCCACGCACAGGGCCAGGATCTGCCGTTCAGGCCCGGGCTGGCTGTCGGGGGGTAGGAAAACCTTGAAGCGCGTGCCATTGAAGCGGGCCAGCCCCTGGTCCGTGCCGAACCAGATATAACCATCAGGCGTCTGCGCGATGGCGGAAACAATATTTCCGGGCAGCCCCTTGTCCGCCTGCCAGGTTTCCAGACTGAAGCGTGCGATTCCGGGTTTCGGCTCAACGGACTCCGCACACACGCCCCACCCCGCCAGCAGTGCCGCCGCAAGATGCGCAAACATGGCGAACCATCGTGAGGCGGGAAAGTTCATGGAGGCGCAAACTACCCACATTCCATGCCTGCGGCGAAAGCTGAAAATTTCAATACCCCGGAATGAAGCCGTCACGCTTGAAAATACCGCACATCACGCGAATACGCGAGTGGCGGCGGGGAGGGGAGTTCTGATAGCGTCATTTTCATGAATCCTTCTCCCTACCCCGACGGGCGTCCTGCCGCGAGTTTGCGCATGGATGCCAGCAACCAGGGCATCGTTTTCCGCCACGGTGGCGGGCCGGACGGCTGCGATGCCTCCGGGGCGCGGGAGGCCAGTGTCGTAATCGAAGACGGGATTTTTCATCTTTTTTATGATGGGGCAAAGCCCGGACATGGATGGCGGGCGTGTCTGGCGGTGAGCCGGGATTTGAAAGAGTGGCAACATCACGGGCCGATGCTGGAACTCGGCACCATGAATGAACCCGATTCGGGCACCACCGCATCGCCATGGTTTCTGAAAAGCCCTGACCGGTGGCACATGTATTACCTTGGCAGCAACCGCACCACGCCGGATCAGGACCGGGTTCCCATCCCACCCTACACCACTCATTATGCGACGGCTCCGGCATTGGCAGGCCCTTGGACAAAACACCCGGAGCGAGTGCCGTTTCTCCCGATGGCGGGGACCTTCCATGCGGATACCGCATGTCCGGGTTATGTCCTCCGACATGGTGAGCGCTGCCTCATGTTTTTCGGTGCGGCGGCTTTCGATGATCCTGGCGACGAGACCAGCACGCTGCGCCGGACGCTCGGACTTGCCACCGCGCCGGCTCCGGAAGGCCCTTGGGCGGTTGCCGGGTCGCCTTTGTTTCCACCGGAAGAGCAGATCGAAAACAGTTCGGTCTATTTTGAACCGGCCAACCAACTTTGGTTTCTCTTCACCAACCACATCGGCCTCGACCACCGGGGCGAATACACCGACGCGGTCTGGGTTTATTGGAGCGCGAATCCCGAAACATGGGACCCTGCCAACAAGGCCGTCGTGCTCGATCATAAAAATACCGGCTTGGACTGCGTCGGGATGCCGAGCGTCGTTCCCGTCGGCGACCGGTTGGCGATCTTTTACGATGCTCCCGAGCCGGGCAGCACCTCACACATGGGCCGCGATATCGGCCTGGCTTGGCTGCAATTGCCGCTCCGCCCCCCGCCACTGCGGGCAAGTGCATCTCCTGTTCGCATCTTGAACGCTTAGCCCCAAAAAACAGACTATGAGCCACGACCATCCTGGCGGTATCGCCGCCCTTGCCAAGCCTCCCGTCCATCTCGACCACTCGCTGATCGTGGCTTGATTGTAGCGCCTGGCACGCTCTGAAAAATCGTAAAATACAGCAACACATGAAAAAACTCTGGCTAATCGTATTGGTGCTGGTCCCCGGTTTGGCCTCTTGTCAGAAGAGCCCTCCGATGAACAGTAATGCCGCGGTGAAAGAAGAAGTATTCGGCAAGATGCCCGACGGAAAAGAAGTCAAAATTTTCACTCTCACCAACAAAAACGGCCTCAAGGCCCGCGTGATGGAATACGGAGCGATCCTCGTCTCCATGGAGACCCCCGACAAGTCCGGACAGTTCGCCGACATCACGCATGGCTATGACGATCTCGCTGGCTGGCTGACCAACACCTCATACTTCGGCTCCACGGTCGGACGCTTCGGAAACCGCATCAAGGACGGAAAATTCACGCTCGACGGCAAGGAATACACGCTCGCCAAGAACGACAAGCCCGGCGAGATTCCCTGCCATTTGCACGGTGGGATCAAAGGCTTCGACAAGGTGCTCTGGAGCGGCAAGCCCACCGCCACGAATGGCGTCGAGTTCACCTACCTCTCCAAGGACGGCGAGGAAGGCTATCCCGGAAACCTCACCGTCAAGGTCACTTACACCCTCAACGATGACAACGAACTCAAGTGGGAGGCCGAAGCCACCACGGACGCCCCGACGATCCTCAACCTCGTCCACCACAGCTACTGGAATCTATCAGGCGATCCCGCCACATCGATCAATGATCATGTTCTGACGCTCGCCGCTCCGGGATATCTGCCCACCGACGCGGGACTCATTCCCACGGGTGAAATCGCGCCGGTGGCTGGAACGCCGATGGATTTCACCAAGCCCGCTGCCATCGGGGAGCGGGTGGATGCGAATTTCGAAGCTCTCAAGCCCGCCGGCGGTTATGATCATTGCTGGGTGCTTGAAAAAGCTGATGGCATGCGCCGCGCCGCACACCTGAGGGATCCTGAATCAGGTCGCGTGATGGAAATCTTCACTGACCAGCCCGCCATCCAGTTCTATGGCGGGAATTTCCTTGATGGCACGGTGGCTGGAAAAGGCGGCGTGAAGTATGCCAAACGCAGTGCGTTGTGTCTTGAGACCGAAGGTTTCCCGGATGCTCCTAACAAGCCGGCATTCCCGTCCTGTGTGCTCCGCCCCGGAGAAACCTACTCCCACATGATGATCCACAGGTTCTCGATCGAATGACGTCCCTCCGTTCCCGAATCATCCGCGCAGTCAGTCATGTTCCGTCTCCAGCCAGCAAATAATCCGGCCGCAATCTCCTCGATGGTTTCGCAACGCGAATATATGCCTGTAAGAACCTGTGAAATATCGTTTCGCCATGTTCTGCGTTTCGTATTGATTGGGCTGGTCCTCCATCTTCCCTGGAGCGGCCTGGCCGCCAATCCGGATGCCGTCACTTTTGTCAACCCCATCTGCGAACAAGCCGATCCCTGGTTCACGCAGGACGGCAACCGGTATATAGCCTGCTTTTCCGAAGGCAACCGGGCCATTAGCATTCATGTCTCGGATCGGCTGACCCGGCTCGGTGAAAAACGGGTGATCTGGACCGCTCCCGCCAGCGGCATGGCAGCGCGGGAAGTCTGGGCACCAGAGCTGCACAAACTGGATGGCCGCTGGTATGTTTACTTCGCCGCCTCCGATGGCGACAACCGCAACCATAAGGCCTGGGTGCTGGACTCGGCCGGGGCCGATCCCCTGGGGCCTTGCGAACTGCATGGCCCGCTCTACACCGGCGATGATCCCGCTTTGGCCAAAGATAATCACTGGGCCATCGACCTGACCGTGCTGAACCATGGCAGCCAGCGCTATGCCATCTGGTCCGGCTGGCCGGACGAGCGGGATGTGCAATATCTTTACATCGCCCGCATGAAATCCCCCACCGAGCTGGCCGGTCCCCGCGTGAGGTTGTGCGCCAATGACGATTACCTCTGGGAACGCGTGGATGAAACGCCTTCCGGCAGGGGATTGAATGAAGCCCCCCAGGTTTTGCAGCATGATGGCCGCACCTTTGTCACCTATTCTTGCAGCGGTTCCTGGCAGCCTTCCTACAAGCTCGGCATGTTGGAACTCCGACAAGGTGGCGACCCCATGAACCCCGCAGATTGGAAAAAATTTCCTGCCCCGGTATTCCAATCCACCGAGCACACGTTTGGGGTTGGCCACAACGGCTTTCTAAAATCCCCCGATGGCACCGAAGACTGGCTGGTCTATCACGCCAAAATCAGCCGCGAGCATGGCTGGCAGCGGGCGGTTTTTGCCCAACCTTTCCAATGGGGCGCTGACGGACTCCCCCAGCTGGGCACCCCGGTTGCCCCTGGCGTCGCCCTGGCGCTGCCCGCAGGCGAACATGTGCCCGAAATCACCGGAGCCAAAACCTATGCTTTCAGCCATCCCCAGCCGTTGGCGGATTGGAGCTATTTCGGGCATCATCAATACATGGCTCTGAAAGATGGACAATTGCGCCTGGGTGAAGCCACAGGCGAAATGCTCAACAGTTTCCGTTCCGGCGAAAAAGTTGTGATCGCGGGCGGGCGATGGGCCGATTTCACCGCAACCGTGGAACAACAGGCGTTGCAAGCGAGTGGCGACATCGGCCTGCTCTTCCGCGTGCAACAGCCGGCGCTGGGCTTTGATGCCCAGAGGGGTTATTTTGCGGGATATTCGCCGGAAAAATCCGCAGTGATTGTTGGCCGCATGGATGGTTTCCAATGGAAGGAAATCGCCCGAGGCATCGTGCCGTTCCCCGTTCCCGAAAAGATGCGACTTACTGTCACCGCCATCGGGCCCAGAATCACGGTAAAAATCGAAGATCAAACCGTTGTCACTGTTGAAGACAGCACCTACTCCGAAGGCACCATCGGCCTGCGTGTGGTTCATACCAGCGCCGCTTTTTCCAGATTGATCATCCAGCCCGAAGATGCCGCTCCCACCACCGGTGAAGCCACCACCTACACCAACCCGGTTTATTCCGGCAACTTTCCGGATCCTAGCGTGGCACGCTTTGGCGAGTATTATTACGCCGCTGGCACCACCGGCACCAGTCGAACACCGGATGGCCGTATTTTCACCCTGCTGCGCTCCAGCAACCTGGTGGATTGGGATTCTCTCGGCGGGGCGATGATTCCCCCGCTGCCCGAAAAACAGCGCGAATACTGGGCGCCCGAACTCGCTACCGATGGCAGGAAATTTTATCTCTACTATTGCACAGGGGGTATCAAACCCGAGAATTTCGCCCTGCGCGTGGCGGTGAGCGACCGCCCGGAAGGCCCGTATGTGGACAACGGCGGATCACTGCTCGACAGCGACACAAACCATTTCACCATTGACCCCTTTCCATTCCGGGATGACGACGGCCAATGGTATCTTTTTTACGCCCGCAATTTTACCGACCATACCTCCACCGTGCATCCCGGCACGGCTCTGGTGGTGGATCGTTTGGTCAACATGACCCAACTCGCCGGGGATGCCCGCGTGGTCGTGCGGGCCAAACATGACTGGACCTTATATGAAGCCCGGCGGCACATGGAAGTCTATCAACAAACCTTCGACTGGCACACCATTGAAGGCCCCTGCGTCGTCAAGCATGAGGGGCGTTATTACTGCTTCTATAGCGGTGCCAACTGGCAAACACCCCGCTATGGCGTGGATTATGTGGTGGCCGACCACCCCCTCGGCCCCTACTCCGAGGGCGGCGATCATGCCCGGGTGCTCAGCGGGATTCCCGGCCATGTGCGCGGCCCCGGCCACCACTCCATCGTTTTGGGTCCTGACCAGCGCACCCCATACTTCCTCTACCACGCATGGGATGTCGGCATGACCAAGCGCCAGCTCTGCCTCGACCGCCTGCAATGGACGCCTGAGGGACCCATCTGCCTGCCCACCGACATGCCGCAACCCAGACCTTGAGCCCGAATTCCTGCGTTAGCGGGCGGGAATTTCCTGGAACCTCATCGTTGGCATCCACGCTGGCTCGTAGTGCCAAAACTTCAAAGGTAAGAATTGTCGGTCTCATTCGTATCCGATCACTTTGAGTTGGGCATCGAAATCCGCAGGGAGAGGGGCGAGCGGAGCGCTCGTCCCAGACTCCGCCCACACCAGCATGTTTCGGAGTATCCGCTCAGCAACGGGATGAGACGTCGTGCCCGACAGGGTGTCCCGTAGCTGCAGAGAGCTCAGCATGAACTTGCCCTCACCGAATCTGTAGGCGCAGACCGTGAGTCCAGACACGTAGCCTAACGATGTGTTCATCATCCCGCTTACGATCTCGTCCGGAATGTCCTGACCGGACCAGAATGATTTCCCAAGTATCTCACGGTAGAACTGGTAGTCCATCACGCCTTTCGGCAGACCGGCGAAGGCGGGATGGTTCTTCGCCCAGTCGTTGTTCGGGTAGAGAAAGGGGCTCGAAATTACTATGCCGCCTTTGTTCTTCAGCGGAAGCATAGCCGTGGGGTTCCCTCCTTTGCCAAAGACTTCCGGACTCAGGAATACGGCGGCCGACCCTCTCGCAATATGCTTCGCAAGCTCGGTGAAATCGGCACCCGCCGCACAGCCGACCAGGATAACTTCGCGCTCGGTCTGGTTCGCATCAAACGGCTTCGTCTTGATTCCTCTCGACGCCAGCCATGCCGCGACATTCTTGTCGTCTCCCCAGAGCGTGATGGTGGACGCCACGGCCGGCATCGCCGCCGGGTCAGCGACCCAGAACTTATACTCTCCGCCTTCCGCCGCCGCGCCCTTGTCGAAGAAAGCGTAGAACGCATACTCGCCTGCGGGACCGTCGATCTTCACGTCCTGCTTGAATACGAGCTGCGCGAACGGAGGCTCCGGCCTCTTGGTTATGGCGGTTATCTCAACCTCGAACGTTGTATCGAGCGCCCGGTAGCCATCAGGTCCGATAACCTGCACCCGGACCGGATACTTGCCGGGCTTGAGCACGTCTTCGTTCACAAGCACCGCTTCGACATGGACGCTTCCACCCTTGTAGACCTGCACCGGCTCCACAAACACGGAAAACCGCAGTGGTGCCCAGGCGTCGGTCATTGCGTCTGACATTCCCGGCTTGGGCTCTCGGAACGAAGTGATCAGGCCCTCGGCGGCGAGAACCGTATCGTGGCAGGCCGTCAGGCTGTGCGCGACGACATTGGGGTTGGAGCGGATCGCGCTCGTTCCGATCAGCCGCCCTTCGGCCGACAGAGCGATGCACTGCCTGAAGTAGTTCTCCATATTGCCGAACGTGTCGGCGAGATTCCAGCGGTTCCAGTCGCCGCTGAAGCCGGCATAGAGATTGTTGAGCGCGGCACGGTCGAAGACGTATTTGATGTCCAGTTGATCGTAGTGCCCGAGCAAATGGAACAGGTTGTTCGCGCTGCCGAAGCCGTATTCCGATATGAAGAGCGGATTCGTGCCTCCACCGATGGTCCGCAGGGTGTTGATCACTTCCGCGTTAAGACTTGTCTGGTAGGGATGCTTGTCCGCGAGCACGTCCTCCCAATCCTTGGACCCTGGGTTGCTGAGGCTCCCAATGCTCTGCCTTTTGCCGTCGAATGCGCCATCGAACTTGGCAAACTTGCCCACGTCCTGGCTGTTCTCCGTGACATAACCATAAGTCCAAACTCCGTTTGGGTTCTTGTTCGCGACCGACCAGCTCGACGCGGCGTCATAGACCTTCCCGTCAGGACCGGTCATCTTGAAGTCGATCCCCGTCGTGTCGCTTTTGAAGGCTCCATCGCCCGACCCGGAGAGGATCTCAACGGTCTGGCCCTTCTTCAGCGCAACCTTACCCTCGTAAGCGGTCTCGTTGCCCTTACCACCGCAGTTGATC
>CAXNHR010000032.1:0-19540 GCA_964202135.1 Luteolibacter sp.
GCCCTGCAAAAGCTCGCCGAACGCTTGTTTTACCGCACCGCGGAAATCCGCGCCCGCGCCCGGGTGGTCAACGAAACCCTCAAGCCGGACCTCGTCCTCTGCCTGCATTTCAACGCCGATGCCTGGGGCGATCCCGCCAACCCGATTCTCGTCGAGCGCAGCCACCTCCACCTCCTGCTCAACGGCGCCTACACCGATGAGGAAGTCTCACTCACCGACCAACGCTTCGCCCTGTTGGACAAACTGTTGCGCCGCACCCATGAGGAGGAGGCCCTGGTGGGAGCCACCGTGGCGGATGTGTTCGCGCAGCGCTCCGGGCTGCCGCCATTCATCTATCAGCCGGATTCGCCCAACGCCCGCCCGGTCAATGGCCACCCGTATCTGTGGGCGCGCAACCTGCTTGCCAACCGCCTTTACGACTGCCCGGTCATCTTCATGGAGCCCTACGTCATGAACTCCACCATCGACTACCCGCGCCTCAAGGCCGGCGATTACGATGGCCTGCGCGAAATCAACGGTGCCATGAAACCTTCCATCTTCCGCGAGTATGCCGACGCTCTCACCGAAGGCCTCGCCAGGCATTACGCCGCGCAGCGCGGCCCCCGGGAGCGCTGAGCCCCGGCTCGGCGCATCATTCGGATTTCAATCCCCTGATTTTCCCTCCCTCAAACAAAAAACCCGCGGGGCGCATGTGCGTCCCGCGGGTTGAATTTTTGCAACAACCTTGAATGAGAATTATTGGGGCGCTCCCACTTGGTCCACCCGCAGGCGGGCGAAGACCTTGCTGGCACCTGTGCCGGCCACCGTGGCGGTCACTTCCACCAGATCCGGTGTGCCGGGAGTGATCACGGCGGGTAAGCCGAAGGTCACCGTGATGCCGCCCGCTTCCACGCCGGAGGCCTGCCAGTTGACGAGGTTAGCCGACCACTCGTATTCAAAAGCCAGATCGTCGGCAATATCCACTTCCGCAGCCAGCGTGTGGCGGAACTTCAGGCTGCCGGCACTGACGGAAACCGCCGTCAGCCCCTGGTTGGCCACCGCCGGGCTGCTGCCCAGAATGTTCTCCAGCGCGTTGTCCAGACCGTCGTTGTCGAAGTCGTCGTTGAAGCCGGTCAGCAGACCCACTTCAAACCCGTCGATCCAATCGGCAAAGTTGTTGCCGGGAGGCGTGGGCACGTTGCTGGTGCCGGGTGTCGGGGCTTGGGCCACGTAGAGGGCGCTGTCGTAGGGTGCGCCGCCGTTGGGCAGGCGGGAGATTGAGACCGCCTCGGAAGCCGGGAAGGCCCCTTCATCGACCTGCGGCTTGCCGGGGGTGAGCGCAGCCAGCAAGAGGGTGGCGTCCGGATCGTCAGTGCCATAGACCACGGCGTCCACCAAGACGGCTGGAGCGCTTGCAACCGGCGTGCCGTCAGCGACAGGAGTCAGGCTGGCCAGACAGAGAGCCACGGCATCCGCCCCGTTCTGCAAGCCGCCCGTAGGAAAGGTGACCGCGACGTTGGGAACATCGGGATTTCCCACCACCAAGAAGCCCTTGGCCGGAATGGTTTGGCCGCTGAGGTCAATTGTGCGGTAAGAGACGGCCAAAGGCGTAGCCGTCGTGCCGCCGTTGTAGAACACCATCACCGCCCCATCCAAGGAGATTGGCTCACTGGAATTGTTATAAAGCTCCACAAACTCTGCCGTGTCGGTGCCGGGAGAGTCCGAGTCCAGCTCGTTGATGACCACCGGGTATGGCAGGTCGGTCGGATCGTCGAGCACGGTGAGCGTGTCGGTGGCGGAAAGATGATAGTCGGCTGTCACCCTGAAAGTGAGCTGCCTGTCACCGGAAATCCACGGGTTATCGACCGGCGTAATGTCGAAAGTCGCGCTGCTTTGGTCTTCCGGAATCGTGACACCCAATTCCGTAGTGGCCACACCGGGAATGCTGCCTTCGAGGGTCACAAATAATTCCGCGCTCGTGTCGCCGCTGCGGGTGACGGTGGCGGTGACCGGGCTGCCACTCTCGAAAACCGATGTGGCCGGAATGTCGAGCGTGAGCGTTTCGACGGGCTGAGTGGCGCTCAGATACCAGTCGTTTTCGGGCAACGCGGCATCCACTTCTTGATAAGTTTTGGTGGCCCAGACATTGGCGTAATCGAAGACCGAGCTGCCGTCGGCGAAATCAAAGCCCGGACCGGCGTTGAGGCGGTAAAACGAGATATTGTCAGGGACATTTGTAGCAACCGAAAACGCGTCCACTACCTCGTCCAGGGTGAACCCGGGGCCGTTGTAGAGCACAATGCTGTCATCACCGTTGAACGCCATCGATGAATTCACCGCAAGCTCGACCTGGTCAAAGTTGACGGCGGCATATTCCGGGGCGACCGCAAGTTCCTGCTTCACCAGAAAATAACCGTTGGCGGGAATGGTGCCGGTCAACACGGTGACGCGGGTGCTGCTGGCCGAGCCGGTTTTCCATAAGGCGCGGTCCTCGTTGCCCCAGGCCACCAGACGGTAGCCATCCAGCGAGATCTCGCTGCCGGTGAGATTCTGCAGCTCGACGTATTTGTTGCTGGAAAGGCCATCGTAGTATTGGCTGATGACGATAGCCGGGGCGGCGCGGGTGGTGAAATTCCACGCGGCGGCACCGCTGATGGCGGGGGAGTTGTTGAGAGCGACATCGGTGAAGGCACCGGCGCTGACTTCCACGTAGTAGCCGGTGGCGTAGTCGAGCACGGTGGACGGATTGAGGGTGGCGGTGTTGCCGGAAACCGAAACTTGTGCACCGGGAACCGTGAGGGTTTCCACCACGACGCTGGGGTCGCTGGTTTTCCTGATCGTCACCGTGCCGTTGCCGGCGAGAATGGCTTCGTCATAGGTGATCACCAGATTGGAGGTCGGCAAGGCGTTGGCGCCCGTCGGTTCCAGAGTCACCACGGCCGGCTTCGTGAGATCCGGCGTCGCGGTGGTGAAGGCCCAGGTGCTGTTGCCGGAAATGCCGGTGAAGTTGTTGTTGGCTCCGTCCTTGAAGGCTCCGGCGTCGATGTTGACGTAGTAGGCGGTGCTGGCGGCCAGACTGGAAGGCAGCGTGATGGTGGCATTGGCACCGCTCACCGCAACCGCCGGGTTGGTGACGTCGATGGTCATGGCCGGGCTGTCGTCGGCATTCAGCTTGAGGGTGATGTTGCCGCTGATTCCCTTGACCACGGATTCGCTGAAGTTGGCCACCAGCTGGGTGGTCGTCAGCGGCACATTGAGCGCTCCGTTTGCAGGAGAGTAGGTGAGGATCGTGGGTGCGGTGGTGTCGCCGCTGGGAATGTAAGGCGCGGAGGCACTGTTGCGCGGAGCAGGTGCTCCTGCGGTGAAGTCAGCGGCATTGTCATCGGTATCCTGAGATCCGGAATCCTTGCGTGTGACGGAGGTGGTGTTGCTAGGCGCGGGCGTCGGGCCAGTTCCCTCGAATCCATTTGCGGCCGTGCCGAAACCCACGAAGTCCACTACTGAGGCATCGGAAGAAGGATTGGCACCTGTGAGCGCGGTCGTTGTATTGGTCAAAGCAACTTTTCCTGCAGTTCCAGATAAGTTGACCGAACCAGTCAAATCTGGAGTTGGAAGAGCAACTCCGTTTGCCCCCCCCGCCATTTGAATCAAAAAATAACCTCCCGCAGGGATTGAACCAGATAGACTGAGACCATTTGTCCATGATGTGCCAGTGCTGGAGATATATTGGATCCTCCATCCTGTGAGACTGACCGTGGCATTGGAGATGTTGTGCAGTTCAATGAAGTCGTTTGTGTAGGGAGCGCCGGAATTGCCGCCACCCCCATAAACCTGGCTGATGACTACGGTGGTGGATGGTGCGGCGTTTGCCAAAACTGAGGTGAACATCACCGCGACTGCGGCGAAGCATGACGTCCAGCGGCGGGGGAAGCGGCTGGGAGGATTTTGTGGGGATGGGGATAGGGATTTCATGTTGGGGATGTGGCGTGGGATCGAGGGGAAGGGTGGCGCGGAATGCGGAGCACGCATTCGGAATTCTGTGTCGCATTTGTCACCGGGGGGAGGGGAAACAAAATATGCGCCAAGCGGAAAATATTTCACGAGCGGTGCCCGGGCGTGCCTGTGAACGGGGGCAGGGAGGGGCGATTTGCCTCCTGCCATCTACGCTGCGCTCCGGTTCCGCATCGCCCTCGTCCATGAGAAGCCAATGGGAAGCGCTTCGCCATCACTCATTGGCTTTTCATGGGCCTCGGCGGAGCGGAGTCCGCCGCTCCTTGGGCAAAAGCTCACCCGCGGTTGCTGCGGTCCTCGACGGTGGCACCCTTGGCGGCGCGCTTGCGGGCGTTCGCATCGAGGACTCGCTTGCGCAGGCGGATGTTCTTGGGCGTGGCTTCCACGAGCTCGTCGATGTCGATGTATTCGATGGCGCGTTCGAGTGAGAAACGCAATGGAGGCGTGAGTTTGGAAGTCTTGTCCTTGCCGGCGGAACGCATGTTGTCGAGGTGCTTCTCCTTCACCGGATTCACCGGCAGATCGCCGACGCGCGGGTTTTCCCCGACGAGCATGCCGCCGTAAACCGCATCGCCGGGAGCCACGAACAGAATGCCGCGTTCTTCCAACATTTGCAGCGAGTAAGGCGTGGCGGTGCCGGAATCCATCGAAACGAGCGTGCCGGTGGTGCGGTTCTGGATTTCACCGGCATGCGGGCCGTATTCCTTGAACAGGTGGCTCATGATGCCGTGGCCGGATGTCAGGTTGACCAGCTCGGTTTCAAAACCGATCAGGCCGCGCGTCGGGATGACGGCCTGGATGAAGGTGCGGCCCGAAGGCTCGGTGTCCATGTGCTCCATCACGCCCTTGCGGTTCATCATGATCTTGAGAATGCCCTGCGTGTAGTCGCCGGGAGCCTCGACGTAGAGGGTTTCGAAGGGTTCCAGCAGCTTGCCCGCATCGTCGCGGCGGAAAATCACCACCGGCCGGGAAACCAGCACCTCGAATCCTTCGCGGCGCATTTGTTCGACCAGCACGGCGATCTGCATCGCTCCGCGGGCGGAGACGTTGAACACACCGGAGAGATCGGTGTCCTCGACCTGGATCGAGATGTTGGTCTTCAACTCGCGCATCAGGCGGTCGCGGATGGCGCGCGAGGTGACGTGCTTGCCTTCCTTGCCGGCCAGCGGGCCGTCGTTGATGGAGAACTGCATCGAAACGGTCGGCGGGTCGATGGCGACGAAGGGCAGCGGCTCCATTTCGCCGCCGGCGGCGAGGGTTTCACCGATGTCGATGTTCTCGATGCCGGCGGCAATGCCGACGATCCCACCCGCGCCGCAGCCTTCGGAGTCGGCGGTGGCGAGACCGGAGTAGGTGAAGGTTTTCATCACCTTCGATTGTTGTTTGGTGCCGTCCTTGCGGAGCAGCCAGATGGTGTCGCCCTTGGTCACGCTGCCGCCCAGCACCTTGCCGATGGCGACACGACCGACGTAGTCGTCCCACTCGATGTTGGAAACGAGCATGTGGAAGGGTGCCGCCGGATCGGCCTTGGGCTCGGGGATGAACCTGACGATTTTTTCGAGCAGCGGAATGCAGTCTTTCCGTTCGTCGTCCGGATGGCTCATGAAATAACCGTCGCGGGCGGAACCGTAACAGAACGGGGCGTTGAACTGCTCTTCGTCGGCATCGAGGTCGAGGAAGAGCTCGAGCACCTGGTCATGCACCTTGAGCGGATCGGCGAGCGGACGGTCGATCTTGTTGATGACCACGATCGGCTTGAGGCCTTCCTGCATCGCCTTGCGCAGCACGAAGCGGGTTTGCGCCTGCGGACCGCCGGAGGCATCGACGACGAGCAGCACGCCATCGACCATTTTCATGACGCGCTCGACCTCCGCGCCGAAGTCGGCGTGGCCCGGGGTATCGACGATGTTGATGGTGTAGCCTTCCCAGTGGATGGAGGTGTTCTTGGCCTTGATGGTGATGCCCTTTTCCTTTTCGAGGTCCATCGAGTCCATGGCGCGTTCGGTATGCGCCTGGTTTTCACGATAGGTGCCGCCGGCCGACAGCAGTTGGTCCACGAGCGTGGTTTTGCCGTGGTCAACGTGGGCGATGATGGCGAGATTGCGGATCTTCAGGGACATGGAACAATGATTTGATTTGGGGCGGCGGAATCGGTCTGTAGCAGCGGGGGGCGGGGCTATGGCGGGTTTTTCACCGGGTGGCAAGACGCGATTCGGGAACAAAGTCCAAGGGTTGTTTGGCGATTAGCTGGCAAGCTGGAAAGCCGGCTCCATGAAAACGACGATGGATCTGCCAGAAGATTTGATCCGGGAAATGAAATTCCGGGCGGTACGGGAGGGGTGCAAGCTGCGTGAAGTTGGCGAAGAGGTATTCCGAAGGACACAAAGCGCTAAATCCCTCTTGGCCGCCGCCTCAGGCGGATGCACGGTGGCGCGGTGATTGTTCGTGTGCTGATCGATGGTCCTTCGGAGCTGGTCTTCGACTACGCCGTGCCGGCAGGGCTCGACGTGCGGCCGGGCTGCCGCGTGCGCATTCCGCTGCGGCGAAAATCCGCCACCGGCACGGTGCTCTCGCTGGTCGAGGAGGCGCAGATGGATTTCGCCTTGCGTGAATTGGAGTCGCTGATTGATCCGGAGCCGCTCATCACTCCGGTGCTGCTGCGCTGCGGCCGCTGGATCGCGGACTATTATGGCTGCGGCATCGAAACGGTGATCCGCTCGCTGCTGCCGGAGTCGGTGCGCTCGGAGGAAAACTCCGCCAAGACCCGCCGCGTGGCCATCCTGGATGCCGCACCCGATCCCGCCGTGTTGGAAAAACTGGCGAAACGCGCGCCGCGCCAGCATGCGATCCTCACGCTGCTCGCCCACGCCCCGGAAATGCGCCTGCCGGTCGTGGATCTCGGCGATGGCTCGGCCGCCACGCTCAAAAGCATGGAAAAAGCCGGCTTGCTGCGCCTGGAGGCCGAGGAAGTCCGCCGCGATCCCGAGGCCGATGGTGCGGACGAGGTGCTCGAATCCCAGCCGCTGACCATGAATGGGGACCAGCAACGGGCGTTGGACGCCATCCTTGAAAGCCTGGGCTCGGAAACACCCAAGCCGATTCTTCTGTTAGGTGTCACCGGCTCCGGCAAGACCGAGGTCTATCTCCAGGCCGCGCGGCGGGTGATCGATATGGGCAAAACCGTTCTCGTGCTGGTGCCGGAAATTTCCCTCACCCCGCAAACCGTCCGCCGTTTCAAGGCACGCTTCGCCTCGATGCAGGAGCAGGTGGCTGTGCTGCATTCCAATCTTTCGCAAGGCGAGCGTTTCGACGAATGGCACCGCATCCGCAAAGGGCTGGCGCGCATCGTGATCGGCGCGCGCTCGGCGGTCTTCGCGCCGCTGCCGGATCTCGGGCTCATCCTGGTGGATGAGGAGCATGAAAACACCTACAAACAGGAAAACGTGCCGCGTTATCATGGCCGCGATGTGGCGGTGCTGCGCGCCGCCTTCGAGGGCTGCGCGATCGTGCTCGGCTCCGCCACTCCCTCGCTCGAATCATGGCATAACTCGCAGCTTGGAAAATATCAACTCCTGCGGCTCGACCAGCGCGCCGACGGCCAGAAGATGCCGCTGGTGCGCGTGGTGGACATGCGGCTGGAGGCCGCCAAGCACAAGGGCGGCCCCGCCGTTCTATCCGACAAGCTGCGCGTGGCGCTCGAGCAGCGGTTGGAAAAAGGCGAGCAGGCGATCCTGTTCCTGAACCGCCGCGGCTTCGCCCGTTCGCTGCAATGCCCGGCCTGCGGCCACGTCTGCCAGTGCCCGCATTGCTCGGTGGCGCTCACCTATCACCGCACCGACGAGCGCCTCGTCTGTCATGTTTGCGGCCACCAGAGCATCGTTCCGCGCAAGTGCCCGGAGTGCAAGGACCCTGCAATCATCCTGCAAGGCTACGGCACGCAAAAGGTGGAGGAAATCATGGCCAAGGTCCTGCCCGCCGCGAAGATCGCCCGCATCGATGCCGATGCCATGCGCCGCAAGCACGCGCTGCGCGACACGCTCAACGCCTTCAAGTCCCACAAGATCGACATCCTCATCGGCACCCAGATGATCGCCAAGGGCCTGCATTTCCCCAACGTCACGCTGGTCGGCATCCTCAACGCGGACCTCAGCCTGCACGTGCCGGACTTCCGCGCCGGCGAGCGCACCTTCCAGCTCATCACCCAGGTCGCCGGCCGCGCCGGCCGCGGCGATCTCGAGGGCGAGGTGATCGTGCAGACCTTCACGCCGCACTCGCCATCCATCCAATACGCGCGGCGGCATGATTTCGACGGGTTTTCCGAGCAGGAAATGGAATTCCGGCGGCAGTTCGCGTTTCCTCCCTACGGCCATTGCGCCGTCCTGACCGCGCGCTCGAATCACGAGCGCCGCGCGGAGTTCACCTTGCAGACACTGCACCTGAGACTGGCCGAGGACCTGCCGAATGGCATCCTGTTAGGCGAGGTGCTGCCATCGCCGCTGATCAAGGCGCACGGCCAGTTCCGCTTCCAGATCACCCTGCGTTCGCAAAAAGCCCGCCCGCTCACCCGCCATGTCCAGGCGGTCCTCGCCCGCACCAGCCTGCCGGAGGACGTCACCGTCGTCTTCGATATGGATGCGCTGAATTTCTCCTGAGCCGCCGCATCACGCCACAAACAGGCCGACGATGGCGGCGCTTGTCAGATTCGACAACGTGGCGGCGGCCACCGCCTTGAGGCCGAGCCGCGCGATTTCCTGCCGGCGCGTCGGAGCCATGCCGCCGAGCCCGCCTAACAGAATCGCGATCGACGAAAGATTGGCGAATCCACACAAGGCCACCGAGCAGATCGCGCGCGTCTTGGCGGTCATCGCGTCCTGGATTTTGGTGAGTTCGACGTAGGCGACGAACTCGTTGAGCACGATTTTCTGGCCGATCAGGCTGCCGCTCTCGCGGATTTCCGCAAACGGCACGCCGGCCAGCCATGCCAGCGGCGAGAACACCCAGCCAAGAATCCATTGCAGGCTGAGGCCCTGCATTCCGAACCACGCGCCGATGCCGCCGAGCATCAGGTTCAACAGGGCGATCAGCCCGATGAATGCCAGCAGCATGGCTCCCACATTGAGCGCGAGTTTCAGGCCGGTGCCCGCGCCGAGCGCCGCGGCGTCCAGCACGTTGGCGGGCTTTTCATCGCCCTCCGCGAAGGCCGGCGCGGCCTCCTGCGGCTTGTCGGTTTCCGGCATCATCAGCTTGGCATACAACAAGCCGCCCGGCGCGGCCATGAACGAGGCCGCCAGCAGATATTTCATCTCCACTCCCATCGACGCGTAGCCCGCCAGCACCGAGCCCGCCACGCTTGCCAGGCCGCCCACCATCACCGCGAACAACTCCGAGCTCGTCATGTGCGGCACATAGGGCTTCACCACCAGCGGTGCCTCGGTCTGACCGACGAAGATGTTCGCCGCCGCGGACATCGACTCCGCCGAGCTCGTTCCAAGCAGTTTCCGCAAACCACCGCCTAACAGACGGATCACCCGCTGCATGATGCCCAGATAATACAACACCGCGATCAGCGAGGAGAAAAACACGATCATCGGCAGCACGCGCAGCGCGAACACAAAGCCGATGCCGCCACCGTCCGCCGTCAGCGGCCCGAAGAGGAAATCCACACCCGTTTTGCCCGCGCCGATCGCGTCGGTCACCCGCGTGCTGAGCCAGTCGAGCGCATCGCGCCCCTGTGGCACGCCGAAGACCAGCGCGCCGATGCCGATCTGGATCGCAAACGCCAGCCCCACCGTGCGCCAGCGCACCGACACCCTGTGGCTCGAAATCGCCCATGCCGCCGCAATGAAAACCGCGATTCCCAAGATGCCAATCATGCCGCTTGCTAACCCATCAGGCCCGCCGCGGGAAGCACCATTCCTCATTCGTTTTCCTTGCCCGCAGCATTGTCCCCGGCCAGTCTGTGCCCGTGGCGGATGAGCAGGAACACAACCCGATGGATGAATTGCTCCGGGCGCTCGATGCGGCCGATTGCTCCGCGCTGCTTGCCGCCGCCGAGGACGTCCACTACGCCGACCTCGCCTCGCTCTACGAAAACCTCGACGACGAAAAACGCGACCTGCTGCTGAAAACGATCGGCCCGGAGCTCGCCACCGACGTCATCGCCGAGCTGCCGGACACCCTCATCGAGGACGCGCTCAACCACTTCAAGCCCGCCCAGCTCCGCGTGCTGTTAGGCAACCTCTCCGACGACGACCGTGTGGACGTTTTCCAAGTCGTCAGCGAGGAGGCGCAGGTCCGCTTCTTCAGCCTGCTCGGCCCGCGCGACAAGGAGCTTACCCGCAACCTGCTCAAATACGACGAGGACACCGCCGGCGGCCGGATGACCACCCGCATCGGCCGCATCACCGCGGACATGACGGTGAAACAAGCCATCACCGTGCTCAGCCGGGATCGCGAGGACACCGAGACGCTCGCGCGGATTTTCGTCGTCGATGAACAAGGCCGCCTCGCCGGGAAAATCCGCCTGCGCGACCTCGCCTTCAGCACCTGGGACACGCCCATCCGCGACATCATGGAGGAGGCCGACGAATACATCCTGGCCAGCGCCGACCAGGAGGAAGCCGCCCGCACACTTTCCAAATACGACCTCGTGGTGCTGCCGGTTGTCGATGAGTTCCATCATCTGTTAGGCGTGCTGACCTATGACGACGCGCTTGAGATTCTTCAGGAGGAATCCACCGAGGACATCGAGAAACTCGCCGCCATCAGCGGTGAGCAATCCGAGGTGACCTATCTGAACACCAGCGTCGCCCTGCAATACCGCCGCCGCGTGGCCTGGCTGGTCGGCTTGGCTTTTGTTTCGATCGCCTCCGGTTATGTGATGTTTCGTTTCAGCGAAACGCTGGAGAAAGCCTTCGTGCTCTCGCTGTTCCTGCCGATGGTGGTGGCCGCCGGCGGCAACTCCGGCGGGCAGGCCGCCACCATGGTGATCCGCGCGATGGCGCTCGGCGAGATCGACGCCGGCAACGCGCTGCGCATCGCCTGGAAGGAAGCCCGCACCGGGCTCTTCCTCGGGCTCTCGCTCGGCGTCGCCATCGCCGCCTTCATCACCCTCATCCTGCCCAGCATGCAACAGGGCACCGGCGCGGACTTCGATTTCCTCCACCTCGCCGCCGCAGTCGCCGTTGCAATCACCGTGCAGGTTCTATCAGCCACCGTGCTCGGCGCGCTGCTGCCCATCGGCGCGCGCGCCATCAATCTCGACCCGGCGGTCGTTTCCTCGCCATCGCTCGCCTCCACCGTCGATGTCTCCGGCATGTTGATCTATTTCACGACCGCCGGCGCGATCCTCAACCTGCATTGAGGAAACTCCGACCTTCGCATGCGAACTCCAAGATATAGCAACCCTTGGCCGCACAGGGAACACGGCCTGCTGGACGTCCTGCGTTGGAAACTCGGCCTGCCACCGCATGAAGCTCCAATACTGCCGGGTGCGCCGGATCAACACGCTCCCATGCTTCCGCTCGACCCGCAGGATGTCTCAATCCCTCCCGCCCATGGCTGGCGCGCTGTCTGGCTGGGGCATGCGTCCTTCATGCTGCAAGGCTGCGGTGTTTCGCTGCTGATAGACCCCGTGTTCTCGGATTATTGCGCGCCGTTTCCCATTCCCCGCCTGAAGCGGAAACAAGCGCCGCCATGCCTTCTAACAGAACTGCCGGTGATCGACGCGGTTCTGCTCACTCATTCCCATTATGATCACCTCGATTTGCCGACGCTGCGAAAACTCGGCTGGGAGACGCGTCTGCTGGTGGCTGATGGCCACGCCGCATGGTTGCGCAAAAAAGGTTTCAAAAACGTGGCGGAAGTCCGCTGGCATGAGTCCATCGATCTCGGCGGGAATCTCCGCGTCACCGCCACGCCCGCCCAGCATTTCACGGCCCGCTCGTTTCACGACCGCGACCTCGCCCATTGGTGCGGCTGGTTGCTGGAAGGCGCGGGCTGCACGCTCTGGCACGCCGGTGACAGTGGTTATTGCGAGGCGTTCCAGGATATCGGCGCGCGTTACGGCCCCATCGATTTTGGAATGATTCCCATCGGCGCTTATCAGCCGCGGCACATCATGCACCCGATGCACATGAATCCGGACGAGGCCGTCGTGGCGTTTATAGAAACCCGCTGCCGCCGTGCCGTCGGCATGCACTGGGGCACCTTTCGTCTTACCGATGAAGCGCTCGGCGAACCGCCCCTGCTGCTTGCCGCCGCTTTGGAAAAACATCACATCGCTCCCGGGTTGTTTGTTGCCGGAGCGATCGGCCAATCATGGGATATATGAATGCCGCTGGTTCCCCGCGAGTGCGGCATGAGATAGAGGAAGCCAATGACGGGCTTTGTGCGGTTCATGAGCTTCGACGGTCATAGACCGCCGCTACAGCGCATTTCATTTGCTCCGACGCTCGGGCATGCCGCTCTGTGTTCGCAGTCTCAGCACCTCATGAACCAAGGCGCTTACCTGCACATCGGTCATGACCTCGTGGCCCGGCATGTCGGTGCCGGTGATGCCGAACCTGATCACCCGTGCGATGCGTGTTTCGAGTTCCTCACCGCTTGTCGTCCAGATGAACGGGCCAGCCACCAGGTTGGCGGGAGGGCGGAGGAATTTTCCTGA
Organism: Luteolibacter sp.; assembly: GCA_964202135.1. Taxonomy (GTDB): domain Bacteria; phylum Verrucomicrobiota; class Verrucomicrobiia; order Verrucomicrobiales; family Akkermansiaceae; genus Luteolibacter. The sequence goes on from CAXNHR010000032.1 coordinate 12,656, forward strand.
TAGAATTCCGTCGCCATGCCCGCCGTCACCGTGGCACACCGCGCAGTGCGACGCGAACAAGGCCCGGCCGCCGCCATCCGCCGCCACGCCGGTTTTCCACACCGCCGCCCGTGCCATCACCGCGCCGGTCGCTCCCACGCCGGATTCCTTGAGATAACGCACCAGATCATTGCCGCGTCCGTCATCGAAAAGATGCGCGTAGGATGGCATCGGACTGCCCGGCACCAGCGCTCGTGGGTCCATGAAGTGCTCCCTGAGCCACGCTTCCGAGCGGCGCGCCCCGACGTTGGTGAGATCCGGTCCCTGCCTGCGGTTGCCGATGAGCACCGGTTCGCCCTGTAAGACGGATTTCATGTCGGGTGGCGGGCCCCAGAATAATTCGTCCGCGGATCCCGGTCTCACATATTGCGAATGGCAGTGGATGCAACCTTCGGAAACATATACCTGCCTGCCGCGTTCTGCGGCGGATGGGAGCACTGACAAGTTTCCGGTTTTGCCGAAACCACAAGCCAGCACCACGCCAGTGACCGCCAGAGCCACGCGCCAGCGGCCGGGGTTGGCGAGAAGCATTACAGCAACCACCAGCGCACCCGCGCCGGCCACGAAAAATGGAGGCACGCGCTCCAGGGTTTCCGCCATGCCGATGCCGTTTGCGGAACCAAACCAACCGGCGATCGCGAACAACCACGCCGCCCGCCATGCCGCGGTGCGCGTGTCATTCGCGCCGGAGAACCATCCCGGCCATGCCACCAACGCGGCGGAATACAACGAGACTCCCACCGGGTAAAACCAACCGGCGATGCCACGCGTGTCATCCCCGTTCACTGCCAGCGCCGCCACGGCCAACAGAACCCATGCCGTGCCTGGCAGATATCTTGCTCCTCCCCGTGCCAGCCAGATACCGGCCGCTCCTGCCATCGAAAAATGCAGCAGGGAGTTTCTCCAGAGCATGGGTTCACCCCATGTGCCCGATTTCAAATCCGTGGAGTGCTGAATGATGAAAAACGCCGCCGAATCCATCCACACCAGTGCCGTGAACATGACCACCGCACCCCACATCGGAAACACCTTTGCGCCGGTGGTTTTCTCCGGCCACGCCACGGTGGACGGTAGGGCGAGCGCACCGGCCACGGCAAAACCAGCGCCAACCCATGCCTGCACCGCCGGACTTTGCATGAACACCGCAGGCACATTGCACAATGCATAACCCATGCCTGTTCCCAGACCCACCCATGCCACGCCGCACCACGCCGGCAACAGCGCGGACAAACCCACGGTCGCCACGCCAAGACACGCGCCTGTCGCCAAGGCGATGACCACAAATGCCGCCGTGCCGGAAACCACCGTGGAGAGCGCCGCCACAGCTCCCGCCAGTGCCAGCGCGATTCGAACCGAAAGCGGCGAAACCCCGCGCCAGGCGATGATGAACCCACCGCCGATTCCCGCCGCCGCCATCAATCCGAGCAAGGCTTTCTCCGCGGTCAATCCCACACCACCTGCACGCAGGATCTCAACGAATGCAAACTGCGCGAAGATCAGGAAATACCCATACACCGCCGCTACCGCGAGTGCCGCGCGCGTCGCCAAGCGATTCACCGGGGCCCCTCCCTCCACCAACCCTTCCGCAGAATCGTCATCTGCACCAATGCGACGACGCCATCGGACAAGGCGACCGCAATCCATGGGGGAGCCATGGTTCCCCGGGTGATTTGAATGACCAGAAACACCGCCACCAGCATCCGCACCAGCGCCGTGAACATCCACACCGTCTCACCAGCAACGCGGCGTTTGCCCAGTGCGAAACCATAACTCAATCCCACCGCCGTCACGAACACCCCGATCCAGCTCAGATACACCAAGGCATCCGCCGAGGGTGCTTCGACTTGCAAGAGCCGCAGCACCGAGGCAGGCGCGAAGATCAACAGCAGCCCGGTCAGGGCATCCATCGATCCCACCGCCACACTCCAGAATTTCAGAAACCTTGTTTTTATCATGTCGCCCTCCGTTCCATCCACCAAACCACCGAAACCCACAACATCAAGAGCCCGAATACGGAGCGGAGCACCAGGCCCCACCCGCGCCACACGGGAAGCGCAAGCATCCACGACGGGCCATCGCCTTCCTTCCAGCCCATCAGCGCCAGAACCACGATCATTCCCAGCGCCGCCGCGTGCCATAGCGCCACCGACCACGCCCCGCCGATCCGCCTGCCGGTGATCAACACCAGCAGCAGCGCGCAGAACGAAGTGGTGAAACCCGCCATCGCCAAGTGCGTATGCGCCACCAGACCTTGGGTGAATTTCAAATGATCCAGAATACCGGGTTGATACATCAACAAGCCGCTCACCACCAGCATAGCCCACCAGCCTAACATCGCGCCACGCCAGACCTTGGAACCTTCCGGCCAATCGAAGCCCGCCCAGTCGCGCGGAATCCACCATGCCCATGGCAGCAGCATGAGCAGCGCGCCGATTTGAAGCGCGTCCAAGTGCGTGCCGCCGAGCACCTCGGTCACGCCGAACACCAACCATGAGAGAGCGAAGAAAATCCAAATGCCGCGCGATTTCTTTCCCTCAAGAGAAACCGCAGCCAATCTTGGCAGCAACAACATCAGCCCCACCACAAACAGGGTCGATCCTAACAGACTGGCTCCCGTGGGTCCGCCGGTCGTGCGATCCACCGGCGGATACACCGAGGGCGAGGCCGCGAAGGCCAGGGACACCGGCACCATCAAAAGTCCTGACAATCCCGCAAGCGAAGCGAGTTTGCGCGGCGCATTCCATGATCCCGAACGCTCCCGCCATGCCGCCGCCAGCACCAGCCACAACATCACCTGCGCGGCGATGAATCCCCACAAGGCGCCGCCTTTCCAATCGAGGAATATTTTCCCTGACGACACTCCGCCGAGCCAATGAAGCACGCCCAAAGCCAGTGCGGCCGTCCACGCCCAAACCACGGCGGACGCCCATGCGCGGGCTTTCGACGAGTCCACCTGATAGATCGAGAACAGCCACGCGACCAGCGGCAGCGAGGTCCAGCCGTAGAGTTGCACGTTCAAATGCACCGGCACCCAGCGGCCATAAGTCCAGTGCGCGAGTTGCAGGTCCGGAAACAAAAGCAACAGCGACAGGTAAAGCCCGGCCAGGTTTCCAAACACCAGCCAGCCAAGCGCGTGGCGGATTGCGTGGTCAACCGCGGTGCCCCCGCTCTCACGAGCGAGCCTGCGTTCCCTGCCGTAGGCGCAGTCGTCAGACTGCGGCAGGCTTTGCATGCTCACACCGCACCTCCTTCGATTTTCCCGTCACGCATGCGCACGGTGCGGTCGCAACGGCTGGCGAGCTCCGGGTCATGCGTCGCCAGCACCAGCGTGCGGCCGCGCGAGCGGACCAGTTCCAATAGCAAATCGAATATCTTCTCCCGGTTGCTTTCATCCAGCGCGCCCGTCGGCTCGTCGCAGAGCAGGATTTCCGGATCGTTCATCAATGAACGGACCAATGCGCCGCGCTGGCGTTCGCCGCCGGAAAGTTCTCGCACCCGCTGGCCGAGCCGATGGGTGACGCCGGTGGCTTCGGCGAGTTCTTGCAGGCGCGCCAGACCTTCCGCGCGTTTTCCGCCCGCCGCGATGATTGGCACCATGCAGTTTTCCGCAAGGGTGAGATCCGGCATCAGGTGATGCATTTGAAACACATAACCAATGCGATGGCGGAGCAGTTCGATGCGCGTCGGTTCATCCACCACATCGCGTCCGGCCACGCGGACCAGACCGCGGTCCACTTCCTCAAGACCGGATATCACGTTGAGCAGGGTGGACTTGCCGCAGCCGGAGGTTCCGCAGAGCGCGACGATGCCACCCTTTTCCACCCGCAACGTGACACCCTTGAGCACCTCAATGCGGCCGTTGTCGTAGCTCTTCCACACATCCTCGACGAGGATTTCCATGTCATGGTCCGCACTCATTCGAATCGCAGCGCCTCCGCGGGTTTGAGATTGGCGGCATACCATGCCGGATAGAGCGCGCCGGCCAGCGCGGTGACGACCGCCAAAGAGAGCGCGCCGGCCACTTCCGCCCAGCCGATGCGCGGCTCGATGTAGCCCTGAAGCTGCGGCACCGCCCGCAGCGCGTAGAGTCCCGCCGTGCTCAGGCCCCAGCCGAGTGCGGTGCCGATGGCCGACACCAGCAGCGACTCGCCGAAAATCATCCGTGCCACCTGGCCGCGGGAAAACCCGCAGACGCGCGCGATCGCCAGCTCCTTGATGCGGCCGAAGACCGAGAGGATCATCGTGTTGGTCACGCTCAGTCCACCTAACAGAAACGCGCAGCCGCCCACCACCCAGGCCGTGGTTTTCATGATCTTGAACTGTGAGTAGCTGCGGCTGAACTCCTCGTTTTCCAGCGCCGTGAGCCGCTCGTGATGCGCAGCCATCCAGTCCTTTACCTCTGATGCTTCATGGCCCTCCGCCAGAGCCACCGTGATGACTGATGACACCCCTTCCTTGTGGAACGCACGCTGGCAGGTGCCCAAAGGCATGAACACACCGCCGTTTTCAAAACCATTCTCCAGCCGCACCACGCCCGCCACGTGATAGGTTCCCTGCCCGAGTTCGATGGTCCCACCGGCTTCGGCGTTGAGGAAATCCGCGGCCCGCTCGCCGAGCACCACGACTTCATTTCCATCAATGAATTCCGCCGCCGATCCACCAAGCCACTCGCCCTTGCCGAGGCGCGGATCGGCAACCTCGATGCCGAAACACGTGACCACCGGCCGCTCCGGCGCGGTGATGATGGTGAAGAGGACAGGCCGCGCCTCTTTGACAAACGGCTGCTGGTCCAATTCCGCCGCCACCTCCACCGGCACGTTGCTGAAAAACAAATCCGACACGTTCTTCTCGAACACCACCATCTCCGAATCGCTCTGCAGGATGCGCTCGAACATTTTCACCGCACCGCCTAACAGACCAACCACGCTCAGCATCGTCGCCACGCCGAGCGCGATGCCCGCCGCACCGATCGCCGTGCGCACGCGGTGGCGGCGCAGGTTGGTGAAAACCATTCTCCAAAGACTCATCGTGGATTGAAAATGTGGCCCGGGCGTCCCCGCCCGGGATCTTGAAAATCCGGGCAGCGGGCGGGGACGCCCGCGCCACGCTCAGCTTGCGGAGGAAACCATCGGCTGCAAGACCAATCCCGGACTGGTTGGGAGTGTGACCCGCAAGGGCGCGAGCATGCCCCAGCGTTCCGGCCCGCCGGGCAAGGCGGTTTGCAGGCGGTCGCCCATCTGGCGCAGCCGCTTGAAGCGCCGCAAAGTCGCTTGGAAGCCCTCTGCGAGAATCAAATTCGGGCGGCCCAGTTCCTCATCGCGTCCGGCGGTCTTGCCCGTTTCGTTTCCGTTACAAAGCACGTCCTTCAAGTCGTCCGCCGCCTGATAAGCCAGGCCGCGCAGCATGCCGATGCGGTCGAGCAACTGGATTTCCCGGACCGTGCCGCGGCCGATGATGGCCGGCAGCACCAGCGTGAGCCGCAGCAGGTCGCCGGTTTTGCGGGCGGCCACTTCGCTCACTTCGGCGGCCGATTGTTCTCCGCGCCAGCCGCTCAAATCGAATGCCTGGCCGCCGATCACACCGCGGGTGCCGAGGCGGGCATCCACCCACTCGCCCGCGAGCTCGCGCCGTTCGGGTGCCGCGCGGCGGATGCCTTGCCAAATCATCGCGTAGCCACGGTTGATGATGGCCAGCGCCGCGAGCATCGCCACCGCCTCGCCATGAACCACATGCGGGCAGGCCGCGCCGCGGCGGGTGCGCGCATCGTCCATGGCCGGAAGATCATCAAACACGAGCGAAGCCGTATGCAGATATTCGATTCCGCAGGCCACCGCGCGCGCCGCTTCCTCGGCAACGCCCATTTCGATGCCCACCAGATAAGCGGTCACCGCGCGCACCATCGATCCCGGGCGCGCGAGGATGTCTCCCAACGCCGCCGCCAGACGTGGTTCCACACGTTGCATCGGGCCCATGCCGTTGGCGAAGCTTCCAGCCAACAGCGCCTTCGCGCATCCTGCGCGACGTTTCCACCATGATTCGGGTGTCATTAGTTTTGTGGATCAAAGTTATTCAAACCCTCACTTCACCTTGCCAACCACATGGAAACGCACGACGAGTTTCGGATCCACCGTCATCACAGCCATTGCGCGGATGACCGGCAGGCTGAAATTCTGATAGTCCATCGAGACCTTGCCATCGATGGTCACCCATTCACCGTCTTTTTTGGTCGTGTAGGGGAAGGTGACGTTTTTGGAAACGCCGTTGATGGTGAGGGTTCCCGTGGCTTGTTGGGTGCCGTCCTTGCCGGTCGAGGATTTGGTGAACTTGAAGCTCCCCTTCGGACTGCCACCGCCGAGCCATTCGATCATCTGCTTGTCGCGCTTGGCGTCGTCGGTATCGAGGTCGTTGAACTTCCAATCCAGCTTGAAGCCCTGCGGCGATAGCGAAGCGGGATCGCCGGAGACGCTCGCGGAGTAGTCCCTGAGTGTGCCGGTGAAATTGTGACCCGTGGCCTTGGCGTCCACCTGGATGCGGCTGCGGGCCTTGTCCACTTCCAGCGTGGCAGAGTGACCGATTACAATTGTGGAGAGGATTCCGATGAGTGTGAGGATGGCTTGCGATTTCATGGTAACGACATGCAGTGTCGTCGTTTAAGCGGCGCAATCAACCTTCCGGTTCTTTAAAAATTTCTTATTTTAAATCACGGGTGTCCGGTTGAATTCAATTCAAGTTTCTAGAAAGCATTTCAAATGAGTGGATTAGGCACAGAAAAGCGTGTGACGGATTTGAACTCTGCGGCGGCATTTTCCAGAATTTTCGTCCATGAACTCCGGACGCTTCATTCTC
>CAXNHR010000033.1:0-18226 GCA_964202135.1 Luteolibacter sp.
GAGTTTGGAAGCGGGTCGGGATGTGGCGTTGCGGCAGATGCTGCGTTGGAAGGTTCGTTATTTCACGGATGGCGCTGCGATCGGCAGCCGGGCGTTTGTGGACGGCTTGTTCGAGCAATGCCGGGATCGCTTCGGGCCGAAACGCCAGAACGGCGCACGTCGGCTGCGCGGCAAGGCGGCAGGGGCCTCGGGTGCGCCGGATCTGTTATGGTCTGCCCGGGACTTGCGGATGGGAACAGGATAACTTTGCCAAATTTCTGGATTTCATTCTTGCGGATGGCAGCGGAGTTCATAAGGGTGTTCATAAGATCATGAAAGTTCGCGAGAAAACACTAAGTTCCGACAGCTCTCAAGGATCCGCCACCTCATTGATCGATGGCCCTGCGGCCGCGACCGAAGCTTTGGCACCGCGAATTTGTGACCTGCCACAGTGCGAGCGTCCACGAGAGAAACTAGCCCAGCACGGGCCTACAGCGCTGGACAATGCAGAGCTGATGGCGCTTTTCATTTCCACAGGCATTAAGGGCCGTAGTGCCATCGAGATCGGTCGGGATTTGATCCGCAAATACGGCTCGATGGGAGCGCTCGGGGGACTGCCGGTATCCGAGTTGGCCAAGGAGCATGGACTGGGTTTGGCCAAAGCTTCGAAACTCGCCGCTGCCTTCGAGTTGGGCACCCGCGTAGCGCGGGAGCAACTGCGCTGCACCCCGTTGGACACCCCGGAGCGCATCCATGAATTCTTCGCACCGCAAATGCGCCACTTGGCCCAGGAACAAGTGGTGGTTGCAGTGCTGGATGCACGGCTGCGCCACATCGGCACCAATGTGGTTTCGATGGGCACGGTCAACGAATCCAGCGCCCATCCGCGCGAGATCCTGCGGCCGGTGATCACCCGCGGCGCGCACGGTTTCGTGCTGATCCACAACCATCCCTCGGGCGATCCCAGCCCTAGCCGCGCGGATGAAACGGTCACCCGCCGGCTGATCGAAGCCGCGACCCTGATGCAGGTCGTGTTTCTCGATCACGTGATCATCGGCAGGCCCTCACCGGGCCGTGAGCCGTATTTTTCCTTCCGTGAGGCGGGTGTGATCGGCTGAGAGCGGCCTGCCGGGTTGCTTTTCCAAAGATGATGCCCTAGCCTGCGTGTAGCGCCGCATGTATCATCCGCACCTCACCAGCAACCTGCGCTCCCTGCTTTTTCTTCTCATCGCGGCGGCCGTGATAGCGGCGGGCTGGACGCTCTGGTGGGCGAATCGCACCGGCCTGCCGGATTCATGGCGGGCAGCCATCGAGCGCGAAGTCAGCCGTCAGGGAGCCCACGTCAAAATCGGCGGTCTCAGCTACCAGCCACTGCGCGGCGTGGTGGCCTCCAAAGTACGCGTGTTCTCGGATCCTGACCACCAGCATGAAATTTCCAGCCTTGAGCGGGTGTTGCTGGATTTTGACAAAACCAAACTGGCACGCGGCAAAGTCCATCTCAACAAGATGGTGCTGCGGGATGCCACGCTGAGCCTGCCGGTGGATCCGGACGATCCACAATCCAGAAGTCTGGAAGTCAGCAATGCGAACGGCACCTTGCTGATGCCCGGTGGACGGCGTTTCGAAATCCTCAACGCCAGCGGCCGAATCGCGGGCATTGAAGTGAGTCTCAACGCGCGCCTCATCGGCCAAAAACCCACGGGCGAGCCCCAAGCCGAAGAGTTCGAAGTCAAGAAACGCCGCATCCTGCTGGACCGCATCATCAGGGAGCTGGATGCATGGCATTTCCAAGAGCAGCAGGCACCGCGTGTCGATATCACCTTGGAAGGCGATGCCAACGATCCCGGGGCGCTGGTTGCAAAATTCAAGCTCCACGCGCCGGTCTTGGAAAAAAACCAACACCGGCTCGAGGAGGTCCTGGCCGAGGGTGAAATCGTTGGTGATTTGCTGACCCTCACCCGCCTGATGGCCCGCGACACACGCGGGGAGCTGGATGGCAGACTTGACTACGACCTGAGCGACCGCGCGGGGCGCTTTGATCTGCAAAGCTCACTCGAGATCACGCCGCTGCTGAGCGCTTGGTTCGGCGTGCCGCAGCCACGCGATTTGGTGATTGGCGGCAGCCAGAAGGTTGAGGCAGAGGGCGACTTCAAGCTCAATGAGGCGATGGTGCCGCAGGTCCACATGACCGGCTGGGCGGCTGCCGATGCGGTCATGCTGCGTGGTGTGCGCTTCAATGAAGTCGAAAGCGCGTTTGCCTGGCGGACGGGCGACTTGTTCCTGAGGGATCTGCGCTTGTCGCGCGACGATGGCCAGGCCGAGGGCAAGGCGATGATCCAGTGGCCGCTGGTGCGCCTGTCCCTGCACAGCACCTTGCCAGCCGCCATTTACAAACCCTTCTTTACGGGCAAACCCCTCGAAAAGGTGATCGGTAATTTCAGCGAGCGCGGCGGAGCCTCGTTCGACATCCGGCTGGAGGGCGGATTCGACGCCACGGACCGCCGTTCATGGGCATACAGCGGTGGCGGCATTGTCAAAAACATCAGCTACCGGGGCGTGCCGGTGGAGATGGCCGAGTGCCGCTTTTCACTGAGCCATCACGAGCTCGACTTCTTCGACGGCACCGTGGTTTTCAACTACCGTGACTACCCGCTGCGCCAAGCCTTCGACGGACCTGAAAACGGCACCACCAGCGTGGGCCGCATCCGCTACGTCGCGGCCGAAAAAATCGTCGAGGTCGAAACCGTGGCCGGCACCATCTGGGCGGCACCGTTGGTGCGCCTGTTCGCCCCGAAAGTGGCGGATTCGCTCGAAGTCTATCGCTTCCACCGTCCGCCCGAGCTGGCAGGCTCCGGAGTGGTGGACGTCACCCCGCGCGGTCGCACGGCGCTGGACATCGCCTTCGAGTCGCGCGATGCCGCGGATTACCGCTTTCTGGGTGAAAGCGTCACCATGGGCCAACCTTCCGGCAAGGTTCTCATCCGGGGCAAGCGGGTCGTGGTGGAAGACCTGCGGCTCAATGCTTTCGATGGACCCATCGCCGGTGATTTCCAATACCCGGGCGATGGCACGCTCACTGGTGAGACGAGCTGGACCAAGCTCTCGATCCCGGCGCTGGCATCGACCTATGGCTTGCAAATGAAGGGCGGCGGCGAGCTCACCGGCAGGTTGGAATTTTCGCTGCGAGATGGCCGGGTGGAAACGATGAACGGCCAAGGGCTCTTCGCGCTGGAAAAAACCGAGTTGTTCTCCGTGCCGATGTTCGGCCCTCTCAGCACGGTGATCGGCGCGGTGCTCAACGACCGCCGCGCGGGATCCGAGCGTGCCAAAAGCGCGTTCTGCAATTTCCAGATCCGCGATGGCGTGCTGCGCACGCATGATTTCCAAACCTCCACCACCTCGCTGAACTTTGTCGGCGAGGGCGAGGTGAATCTATCAGACAGGACGCTGGACATGATCATGCGCATGAATGCCCGCGGCCTGCTGGGACTGATCACCCTGCCCTTGCGGCCGTTTTATGGCATGTTCCAGTTCCGCGGCACCGGTCCACTCAAAGATCCTGAGTGGGAAAACGTCATGTTCACCACACCCTCGGAGGAGCAGAAGGAACTGCTCAAGCCGGCTCCCAAAGCGAGGGTGATCGCACCTGGAAATTGATTCCCGGTTTTTCGCAAGTAGCTCCTTGCGCCCACCGCCGCAAAGTGCGACTAGTCGTTCGTAGCGACAATTCCATGATGGATTGTCCGAACCGAAATCACAACCATGTCCAATCCATTTTCCACCCCCAGCAGCCTCGATCCCGAAGCAGGCTTCACCCAAACTCCATCCATCGGCCAAGCCGCCAATGACCTGCGCGCCGCCGCCGGCGAAAAAGCCCGTGAAATCGCCCAAACCGCCGAAAACAAGGCCACCGAGCTCAAGGAGCGCGCGGTCGAAGGAGCCCAGCATTTCCGTGAAGTCGCCAGCGAGAAGGCCAGCGCCTTCAAGAGCAGCGCCGCTGAAAAGGCACAACACCTGCGGGAAAGCGCCACCGAACAATGGCAGGATACCCGCGTCAAAGCCCACGAACTCCACGTCACCGCCGAGGATTACATCCGTCAGAATCCCACCAAATGCGTGCTCAGCGCGCTCGGCCTGGGTTTCCTGATCGGCCTCATCATGCGCCGCTGAGAGCTCCGCAGTGCCGGCAGGCTCATCATCCTGATTGATTGATCAGGCAGCAAGCAACGCAGCCGCATGAATCCTCCATCGGACACCACTCCCCCGCCGCCTTTGGAAACTCCAGGCGCGCGGCCCGGTATGGAAGAAGCCAGCCCCGCAAATTGGATTGAGGCCTTGATGGCGCTGATTTCCTCGCGCATCGCTCTCATTCAATATGAGGCGCGGGAAAGCGCCAAAACCGGTGTGAAGCGCGTGGTGCGCCTGGTGGTTGCCGTGATCTGCCTGTTCTTCGCTTGGATTCTGCTGCTCGCCGGGGCCCTCGGTGCCATCGCCTCCGCCAGCGGCTGGCCGTGGTATTGGCTGGCCATCGCCGCCGCCGGTCTCCACCTGGTGGTGGCCATCCTGCTTGCGTCCTCCTGCAGCAAGTCCGGCACTCCGGCATTTCCCATCACCCGCGCCGAATTCCAAAAAGACCGCGAATGGATCGAAAGCATTCAGAAAAAGCCGAAGTCGAACGGTTGATCCGCCTCAGCGCGAACGCCCGTTCCTGTCTCGGAAACGAGGCCTCCGCCCTCAGGCGGCGGCTCGACATACCGGCACGCGTCCGCAGCTCGCTGGCCACGCATCCAACGTCCTGGCTATTCGGTTCGCTGGCATCCGGATTGGCAGCCAGCCTGCTTTTCCGCCGCAGGCCGGTGGCAAAAATCCAACGCAAAGGCCGCGGATTGTTGGGCGTGATTTTGGGTCTCACCTTGACCGCCGCCCGGCCGCTGGCAAAAATCTGGCTCACCCAGCAACTGGCCCGCTGGGCGTCCCAAGCGGCAATCACAACACCGCCCGGCCGCCCGGTCCCACGTCCGCTTCCAAGATCCCAATTCCTTTAATCAAGCCCCATGTCCACTCATCAGGTTCTGGACCACGTTGACCAATATCTTCAACTCGGCCGCGAATACGATTGCTCCGATCTCCACCTCGCCACCGCTTATCCGCCCGCCTGGCGCCGTTATGGGCAGTTGGCCCCGATCTGGGAGGATCATCACCCGCTCGCACCGGAGGACACCGAACGGCTCGCCCGTTCCTTCCTGGGCCCAGCCGAATGGGACCGCCTGCAGGCCAAGGGCGACATCGATTTCGCCTACTCCTCTTCCAATGGCCGCTACCGCGCCTCGGTGGTCAAGCAGCGCCTTGGCTATGACATGGCGTTCCGCATCATCAACTCACAGATCCGTTCGATCGAGGACATCGGCCTGCCGCTTGAACACATCCTGCCCCTCACCCGTTATCAGAACGGGCTGGTTCTCGTCACCGGTTCGGTCGGATCCGGCAAATCCACCACGCTTGCCGCGCTCGTGGATTTCGTAAACCGCGACCGCGAGGATCACATCCTCACGCTTGAGGATCCCATCGAATACGTCTTCGAGTCCAAGGGCTGTCACGTCAACCAGCGCGAGGTCCACACCCACACCGAATCCTTCGCCAAGGCCCTGCGCGGCGCGCTGCGGGAAGACCCGGACGTCATCATGGTGGGTGAAATGCGCGACCTGGAAACCATCCAGCTCGCCCTGACCGCCGCGGAAACCGGCCACTTGGTGCTCGGCACCCTGCACACTGGCAACGCCCCACGCACGCTCGACCGCGTGCTCGACGTCTTCCCCACCGACCAGCGCGATCAGATCCGCATCATGGTGTCCGAATCGCTGCGCGGCATCCTTTCCCAACAGCTCGTACCAAAGGCCGACGGCAGCGGCCGCGTGCTCGCGCTGGAGTTGCTGGTCAACACCCCGGCCGTTGCCAACTGCATCCGCGAGGGCAAGACCTTCATGCTGCCCGGCGTCATGCAAACCGGCAAAAACGTCGGCATGATCACCATGGATGAATCGCTGCGCCGCCTCTACATCGATGGCATCATCACCCGCGACGAGGCACTCTTCCGCGCCGACGACAAGGTGCAGATGAAAATCTTCTTCGAATCCTGACACGGAGGAATTTCAAATCTCAAATTTCAAATCTCAAATCCCGCCTCCCGCCCCATGGCCCGCATCGACGAATTGTTCCGCTACCTGATCGCCCAAAAAGGCTCCGACCTCCACCTCTCGGAAGGCCAGCCGCCGAAGATCCGCGTCCACGGCGCGGTCACCGCCATCCCCGGTCAGGCCGCTCTGGTGGGTGAGGATTTTAAAAACCTGCTCGCTGAAATCTGCGATCCAAAGGCATTCGGGCGTTATCTCGAACGCGGCGACCTCGACTTCGCCTACGAGATGGACGTGGATTCCCGCTTCCGCTGCAACTATCTCAAACAACAGAACGGACTCGCCGCGGTGTTCCGTTTGATCCCCACCGAGATCGCCTCGCTCGAAGCACTCGGCGTGCCTGCGGTGGTCAAGGAATTCGGCCACATGCGCTCCGGCCTGGTGCTGGTCACCGGTCCCACCGGCTCCGGCAAGTCCACCACGCTTGCGGCGCTGCTGGACTACATCAATACCAACTTCAACCGCCACATCATCACCGTTGAGGAGCCCATCGAGTTCGTGCACTCCAACAAGCGTTCCATCATCACCCAACGCGAGGTGCCGATCCAGACACCATCCTTCGCCGACGGCTTGCGTGCCGCACTGCGCGAAGACTCGGACATCGTGCTGGTCGGCGAGATGCGCGACCTTGAAACCATTTCGCTGGCCCTCACCGCTGCGGAAACCGGCCTGCTCGTCTTCGGCACCCTGCACACCAACAACGCCCGCAAGACCGTGGACCGGATCATCGACGTCTTCCCGTCCGACCAACAATCGCAGGTGCGCACCATGCTTGCGGCTTCACTGCGCGGCGTGGTCGCCCAGCTGCTCTGCAAGCGTGTGGACAAGCCCGGCCGCACCGCGGTGCACGAGATCATGTTCGCCACCCCCGCCGTGGCCGCGATCATCCGCGAGGGTGCCACCCAGAAACTCTACGACGTGATCACCGGCGGCAAGAACGAGGGAATGCAGTTCATGGACGAGTCGATCTGGTCGAAACTGCGCGAAGGCATGATTTCCCCGGAAGAAGCCTACATGAAGGCGATCGACAAGACGCGCTTCAAGCGCTTCCTGCCGGAGCACCTCGCCGCACTCGGCGAAGCCTCCGGTGAAAGCCCGATGACTCATTGAGGCCGTAAAGGAGATTTGAGATTGGGAAATTCGATATTGGGGATCACAGCTCGGTCGATTGTGCGTTGAGTGTCATTCACCCATTGGGGTGAACGAACCGCAACCGACAAGCCATTGAAGATGATCACTTAATTTCCCAATCACAAATCCCCAATGTCCCTTTTAGCACCTGCACACCTCAGTGCCCACCATCCAAGCTCACCGGCTTGTAGCCGCCCTTGGAGCGGAAGTAGAGGATCATGCCGAGATAGCAGACGAGCATGAAGGCAGGGAAGATGGTGACCTTGGCGAGCGCTCCTTGTTTGGCGTGCTTGGCGATGGTTCCCACTTTCTCCGCCTGTTCGGCGGGCAGTTGCTTCACCTTGTTTTCATCCACCGCCTTGTATGCGCCGAGGAAATAGGTGTCATCCCGCGCAATGAGTTCGTAGGTGCCCGGCAATTCCTTGTCGATGGAAGTCTGCACCGAGCGTTCCTGCATGTTGCCGATGAGCGGACCACCGAGGATGCCGACGGTGAGCATGCCGATGCCGGCGATGGCGTTCATGGTGAGTGCGCCGCCCTTGGGGGTTTGCTCGCTGACCACGGCGATCATGGTGGGCCAGAAGAAGGTCTTGCCCACGCCATAGGTGGTGGCGGCGGCGAAGATGAAAACCAGGCCGGACGCCTTGGAAAGCAGCAACAGGCCGATGATGGCCAGCACCGAGCAGGCCGCAAGCAGACCGAGCGGCGTGAGCTTGTGACTCACCGGACCCGCGAAGAAGCGCAGCACCATCATGATGGCGGAAGTGTAAATCAACACCCACAGAGGACTGAAGCCGGCCATTGTGAGCGGCTCCTCCATGATGCCGGTGATCGCTCCATCAGTGCCCAGCTCGGTGGTGGCCAGCGGCATCATCACCACACACAGCAGGAACAGCAGCGGGCGGCCGAGCGAGCGGCAGTAGAAACCATAAGCCGCCACGCAGACGACGATCAGGGACCAGGTGAGAGTGCCGGACCATTCGAAAACCATGCCAAGCTGCTTCACCACCAGATAGCTGGCCAGCGCCGCGCCGAGCACGCCGAACTCCGCGAGCATTTCACGGTAGCTGGTGCCGGAAGCGACACGCTCGTTGAGCGGGAATTTCGCCTTGGCGAGCATCACCACATAGACCAGCGAGGGCAGGGCAATGAGATAGACCAGCACGCGCCAGTCGGCGGCCACCTGCGCGCCTAGCAGAATGGTGAGCAGTCCGCCGAGGACCAGGCCACCCGGCCACCCGGCATGGAGGATGTTGAGCCATTTCGTCTTGTCGCGCTTGAAGAGGGTGGCCACCACCGGGTTGATGAAGGCTTCAACGGTGCCGTTGCCGAGACCGAGGATGACCGAACCCCAGTAAAGCGAGGTCCATGCCTGTTGTTGCGCGGCCTTGAGCGCCTCGCCCTCCAGCGCCGCGCCACCGGGATGGAGGATGCCATGGGCGCGCAGCGCCAGCACCGCATAAAGGGCGTAGCACACGAAGCTGAAGAACATCGCCGCGCGGTAGCCTACCTTGTCGATGATCAGGCTGAAGAGGATGATCGAAATGGCGAAGGGCCAGATGCCCGCGCCGAAGAGAACCTGGGCCTGGACCTTGTCGAGCCCGAACTCCGCCGGCCAGAGCGACGGATCATTCACCAGGAACGCACGGGTGATGAAGGCAAAGGATGTGGTGATCAGGGCGATGAAGCAGCCCCAGAAAAGGGCCATGTCGGGTTTGTCGCTTGGGGCTTGGCTCATGGATTTTGATGCGGGTTGGCGAGGTTTCTAGCAACCCGTACAGGCCATGGCAAGCGTCCGGAAACAAGCTTTTCGGGAGCTGCATGTCATCCATCAAAAGTTCCTCAAAGCCCTCACTCCTCGTTTTTTCCATTCGTCCCGCCAGCCTCTTCCGCGATGAGTTTGCGGAAATGGATCTGGCCGACACGGCGACCGTCGGTGCTGGTTACGCGCGCCTCGTAGCTGAGAATTTCGAGGGTTTCGCCAACTTCCGGGAAGCGGCCGAGTTGCTGGGTAATGTAACCTCCGACAGTGGTGACCTCGCCGCTTTCGAGCACGAGGTCGGGCACATGGCCGCCCAGATCGTTGAGCGTCATGGTGCCTTCGACCACAAATTCCTCGTCGTTGATGCGGCTGAAGGAAGAGCGTTCGTTGTCGAACTCGTCCTGAATGTCGCCGACGAGTTCCTCGATGATGTTGTCGAGGAAAACGACGCCGACCGGCGTGCCGAATTCATCGACGGCCAGCGCGAGGTGGGCGTGCTCGCGCAGGAAAAACTTGAGCAGCGAGTCGAGCGGCATCGTGTCCGGCACGATCTTGAGCTCGCGCTTGATGCGCATGAGGTCCGGATCCGGATCGTTGATGAGCTTGAAGAGATCCTTGATGTGGATCAGGCCGATCGAATTGTCGAGGTGGCCTTTGACGAGCGGAAAGCGGGTGTGCTTGCTGCGCAGGGCGATCTCGAGGGTTTTCTCAAACGGCTCGTCGGCATCGAGCACGATCACGTTGTTGCGCGGCGTCATCACGTCGCGCACCCAGAGTTCGTTGAGGCCGAGGGCGTTGATGAGGATTTCGCGTTCGGTCTCGGTGACTTCCTGGGAGGCACCGCTCTGTGTTACGAGCACGGCGAGCTCGGCGGCCGAGTGGCTGTGCTCGCTTTCGCTGACCGGATCCATATTGAAGAATACCTTGAGCAGCTTGTTGGCGGTGCCGTTGAGCACAACGATGGCCCAGTGCGCGGCGCGGTAGAACGCATGCAGCGGGCCGGCCAGCAGCAAGGTGGTGGAAACCGCGCGGCGGATGGCGATGGACTTGGGCATCAGCTCGCCGATCACCACGTGCAGGAAGGTGAAGGAAACGATGGCCAGCGAGAAGGAGATGAGTTTCACCCACCACACCGAGATTCCGGTATTGAGCAGGACGGGCGAGAGCAGTGCGGCAACGAATGGCTCGCCGAGGAAACCCAGCGCCAGCGAGGCGATGGTGATGCCGAGCTGGTTGGCGGAGAGGTAGCTGTCCAGATGGTTGACCACGTGCAGGGCGGTCTTGATTTTCGGCGAGCCGGCTTTTCCCTCGGCCTCAAGCTGGCTCGGGCGGACCTTCACGATCGCAAACTCCGAGGCGACGAAAAACGCGTTGAGCAGCAGGAAGAAAACAATACCCGCAAGGTAAAGCAGGGATTTCCCGAGCGAGGGAAACTCCGTTGGCGGTGTGGGTGATACGGACGCAAGAACATCCAGACTGTGCAATAAAGTCATCATCGGATGGTGGGATCAGAGTTTTTCATAAACGCCCTGATCGCGTCTTTCGAGGACAGTGAATCCCGCCTTTTTCGCATCGCTGACCGAGAGCGGCTTGGTGACCTGCGGCGTGTTGACGCGTGAGATGACCTTTTTGACCGGGTTCTTGCACAGCGGGCAGACCAGCAAGGGACTGCGGTCCACAGGGCGCCTGAGTTCGAATCCCCGCGCGCAGATTCGGCACGAATGCTCTGGATCTTCGGGGACTTCGGAAACGTATTCGTAAATCGGCATGAGAAAGGCGCGGGTCGGGAAATTTCCGCCCCACGCCTGAAATGAGCGGATGGTGTGCCAGCTTACCAGCTCGACTTGGTCACGCCAGGAAGCATGCCGGCAGAGGCCAGCTCGCGGAAGGTGATCCGGGAGAGGCGGAAGCGGCGCAGGAAGGCACGGCGGCGGCCGGTGATTTCGCAGCGGTTGATCAAACGCGTCGGACTTGCGTCACGCGGCAGCATCGAAAGACCAACGTAATCCTTCTCGGCTTTGAGCTTGAGACGGAGGTCGGCGTATTTTTCGACGGTTTGTTTCTTACGCTCGTTGCGGGCAATCCAACTTTTCTTAGCCATAATTCGGGGCGCGGTTCTTAGGGTCTGGGCCGGGGCTTGCAAGCCCAAAGTTGCGATTTCGGGGAATTTTGGTGAATTTGCCGGGTATTGCCATTGGTTTGGGTGATAATTTCATGGGGTAGCCAGCCCAGGCCGTCCGGCTTGCGTTTCGGGAGGGGTCCTGACGGGTCTGGTCATCAGACCCAGAAGGATGGCCACGCCCAGCAGCACGGCGGAAATGGTGTAAGCCAGTGCATAAGTGCCGGTCTTGTCCACGACCCATGCGGCGATCAGCGGACCCACCACACCACTGACACCCCAGGCGGTGTAGAGCACCCCATAGTTGGCACCGTAGCTTTTCATGCCCCAGTTGTCCGAAGTCGTGGAGGGAAATACGGACATCAGGGCACCATACGAGAAGCCTGCCACAAAAGTGCCCAGAATGATCAGGGGCATGGTGGTGTAGGAAATGAAGGCCAGCATGTTGACGAGCTGGGTGCTGAATACCAGCAGCATGGTGTTGCGGCGGCCGATCTTGTCGGAAAGGATGCCGCCGCCCACGCGACCCGAGGCGTTGCTGATGGCAAGCAGCGAGACGATGATGGCGGAATTGAGAATGCCCGCCTGCTTGGTGGCTATGGAGGCCAGGTGGCCGATCATCATCACGCCTGCGGAGGAGGACAGCACGAACATCATCCATAGCAGGTAAAACTCGCGGGTCCTGGGCATCTGCCTCCAAGTGTATTCGTAGCTGATGTGGTCCGCAGGAGGAGTCTTGCCGGCAGCGACAGCGGGAGCAGCGGGCACGTAGCCTGCGGGTGGATTGTCCACAAAGAACGTCAAGGGTATTCCCACCAGCAGCACGTCCAGCCCCAGTCTGCCACCATGGCCTTCTTGAAAACGCTCCAGGCATACAGCATGCCGATGCTCAGGTTGATGCAGGTTCCAGCCACCAAGACACCTACAGCTTTCTTGGGATCGGTCTTCTGGGATTCCATCGGGGCCGGCTCTCGTGGAAAGCACTCGTCATGCCACATCACTGAGATTATCCAACCGCTTCACTTGGGGATCTTGCATTAAGGAGATGAGGCCCGGACGAGCTCCGTTCCTAGAGAAACTCAAACGCAGGAAAACCAAAGTCCGCATGCGTGTCATGCCATCGGTTTGGTTTTGATCAGCCGGAAGCGGTCGTGATAGACGCCGTGGTTGAATTTGCGGCAGCATTCGTAGCAGGCGACGGTGCGCTGGATCGGTTTCACACGGCGGATGGTGGTGAAGCAGTGCGGGCAGGTGTAGGCGTGGTTGCGCTTCATCCGGCGGCGCTTGAAGGGAAGCGTGTGGAACGGTTGCTCGCCGGGAATGCCGAGGTCGGCGCAGGCAGCCTGCCACTCGATGCCGTGCGGGTCGATCTGGCGGCGGCCGCAGCGCTCGTAGGCGATGAGGTGGGCGAGTTCGTGCTTGAGCGTGCGCCACAGTTCGTCGGGCTCGCACTGGCGCAGCTTCGGGTTGAGTTCGATGCTGCGGTCCGGCCACCATGCGCGGCCGGCGGTGGTCTGCATGCGCGGGTTCCAGGATACCCGCACCTTGCGCGCGAGCTCGGGCAATCCGAGGCCGGCGGAGGCTTCAGCGCACCATGCAGTGAGTCCGCCATCATCTCTAACAGGTCGGAGCTTGGGAGCGGTAGGAGCCTTGAAAACGCGCAGCCACGAGGTCCATCTGAATTCAAGTTGCGGCATGCTGCGGCCCATTGGCGGCACGCTTAACAAGTTTCCGCGGTGATGGCAACAGACCACCTCGGAAATTTTCCAACATTTTACGGTCACGACATCTGCCGGTTTGCCAACGCGGGATTCCCGGCACATGGTGGCCACATGACTGAAAAATTTCATGGCTGGGCGGCCGCCTCAGCGGGCGCGAAACTGGAGCCCATTGAATACGACGCCGGCGCGCTGCGGCCGGAACAGGTGCAGGTGAAGGTGGAGTCCTGCGGCATCTGCCACTCGGATGTTTCCATGATCGACAACTCATGGGGAAACTCAAGCTATCCGCTGGTGCCGGGGCATGAAGTGATCGGCGTGATCGAGGCGTTTGGCGAGCAAGTGAAGGGCCTCAAGGTGGGCGACCGCGTGGGGCTCGGTTGGTTTTCCGGAAGCTGCATGGCCTGCCAGCCGTGCATGTCGGGCAGGCACCAGCTTTGCGGAAACGCCGAGCAGATCATTGTCGGTCGCCACGGTGGATTCGCCGACCGCGTCCGCGCGAACTGGGAGTGGGCGAACAAGCTGCCTGCGGCGCTCGATCCCGCCAGCGCGGGCCCACTTTTCTGCGGCGGCATCACGGTCTTCGGTCCGATTGCGGACTTCGATGTGAAACCCACCGACCGCGTCGGCGTGGTGGGCATCGGCGGGCTCGGACATCTCGCGCTGCAATTTCTCAACAAGTGGGGCTGCGAGGTGACCGCCTTCAGTTCGAATCCGGCGAAAGCGGACGACGCGCGCACACTCGGTGCCCATCACGTGGTGTCCAGCCGCGATTCCGCGGCGCTCGCCAAGCTCGCGGGCTCACTGGATTTCATCCTGGTCACCGCAAATGTGCCGCTGGATTGGAACGCTTACCTCGCGGCGCTGGCTCCGGATGGCCGGCTGCACTTCGTGGGCGCGGTGCTCGAACCGGTGCCGGTGCCCGCATTCTCGTTGATCGGCGGACGCAAGTCGGTCTCGGGCTCGCCGCTCGGCTCCCCCGCTACCGTGGCGACCATGCTGGACTTCTGCGCGCGCCATCAAATCGCGCCGGTCACGGAAACCTTCCCGATGGATGAGGTGAACGCCGCGCTCGACCACCTGCGCGCCGGCAAGGCACGCCACCGCATCGTGCTGAAAAACGGTTAGAAGGCCATCCGCAGGCCGGCCAGCCAGGTCCAGCCGTCGAAGTCGCCGCCACCGGGGCCGCCTTCGAGTTGCGAGTATTTCGCGCCGGACATGAGTTTGAGACGGTGTCCGTCGATGTAATAATTGAGGCCGCTGTAACAGGCGAAATAACCGTCGCCCATCTTGTCGCCCGCGCCGGGGGCGAGCGCTTCGTAGCGGCTTGGCAGGACGATGCCGTTTTCGTCGCGGCTGGCGGCCAGCTCGAGCACGTTGATGAGTTCGAGTTTCGTGGTAATGGCCCAGGTGGTCATGGTCGAGAGCCCGCCGGCGTCCGGTTGGCCGTTTGCTCCCTCGCCCCACATGAACTCGGCGGTGAAGCCGAGTTTGCCGGACTTGATTTCGTTGGAGAGCGAGAAGCAGTCCGAATATGAGGGCGACGGCAGGCAGTGGGCATTGGCTGAGTAGCCGGGCTCGGTGTTGTGCAACCACTGGAGTTTGATCCGGGCAAAATCCAGACCACACTGCCGCGCGTAATCGTAGCCGATTTTTGAAAGCACGATCGCCCCGCCATCGAAGCGCGTCCACTCGTCGCGCCGCTCGTTGCTGTATGCGCCGAGGAAATACAACCACCCGCCGGCGACGTTCTCGCCGCAAAGCCACGCACCGGTCAGCTCGCCCCCGTAAAACATGTTGCCCAGCGCGGTGCGCTCGAAAACCGGAAATTCACGCGACGAGTATTCCTGCTCGCGGTTGAACTTGAGCTCGCATTTTCCCGCAGAAATATTGAAAGCCTCGCTGTGCATCCAGGTGAGATAAGTTTCCGGGATGCGCTT
Source organism: Luteolibacter sp. (assembly GCA_964202135.1). Classification (GTDB taxonomy): domain Bacteria; phylum Verrucomicrobiota; class Verrucomicrobiia; order Verrucomicrobiales; family Akkermansiaceae; genus Luteolibacter. The sequence goes on from CAXNHR010000033.1 coordinate 14,841, forward strand.
GTAGATCCGCGGCGAGAGGTCCGGATAGAGATCGGTGAGATTGAGAAAGAACAGCTTGCGGAACAGGCGGCCCTTCATGCCGAGACGGAAGCGGCGAACCTCGATGTTACTCCAGGTGGCATCCGCCGGCAGGTCGCCGGTGCCGAAATTTCCCGAATCGTCCGAGCCGCGCGCGTATTGCAACTGCAGCTGGCCGACCAACGCCAGCTGCTGCACCCACGGGTTGGCCTCGTTTTGGTAGAGCACGGCAGCCGACATCAGCCGCTCATAGGGCGTGCCCACCGCCAGCCGGCCCACCAGGATGCCGCTGGCCTCCGCTTCCGTGACGGTGGAGGCCGCTGAGGCGCAAAGCGCGGTTGCCAGCATGGCCATGGCGGCGGGAAACAATTTCTTCATGGGTTGCAGACGGGCTGGGTGCGCCCGCGCATGGGAATGCTTCCCCGGCTGGAGGTACCACAAGAGCGGAGCAATCGATGCAAAGCATGTGCGCCGATACGGGCAGTTTCAAAAAACCGCAGACAGCCGCACCAGCCTGTGACTGGAAACCTGGCTCCGCGCGTTCCCGCCCTTGCGTCAGGCGCGGCGAGCGTTTAGGAACTCCGAAACAATTTCCCCATGGCCGCAGACTACACTGAAGCAGACATCAAATCCCTCGACTGGCGCGAGCACATCCGCATGCGCCCCGGCATGTATATCGGCAAGCTCGGCGACGGCTCCTCGCCCGACGACGGCCTCTACATCCTGCTCAAGGAGGCCATCGACAACTCCATCGACGAGCACATCATGGGCTACGGCAAGGAGGTCAAGGTCGAGATCGACGAGGAAGGCCGCGTCGAGGTGCGCGATTTCGGCCGCGGAATTCCGCTTGGCAAACTTTTCGACTGCGCCGCACAGATCAACACCGGTGCGAAGTATGACAGCGAGGCCTTCAAGAAATCCGTGGGTCTCAACGGCGTCGGTATCAAGGCGGTCAACGCATTGTCCGACTTTTTCGAGATCCAGGCCTGGCGCGATGGAGAAACCAAGGCGCTCGAGTTCTCCAAGGGCATGCTCACCGTGGACATGAAGCACCCGCGGCGCGACCCCGAGCCCAACGGCACGCGGCTCGCCTTTGAGCTCGACCGCACGATTTTCCCGGCCAAGGCGAAATACAAGGAAACCTTCGTCGAGAAGATGTGCCGGTATTATTCCTATCTCAATCCGGCGCTCACCGTGAATTTCAACGGCAAGAAGTTCCGCTCCAAGGACGGCTTGTTGGATCTGCTGCGCGAGGAAATGGAAAACGAGGCGCTTTATCCGCCCATCCATCTCGTCGGCAAGGACATCGAGATCGCCTTCACCCACACCGCCGAGAGCAGCGAGGAATATTATACTTTCGTCAACGGCCAGAACACCTCGCAGGGCGGCACCCACCTCGCCGCGTTCCGCGAAGCGCTCGTCCAGGTCGTCCGGGGCTTCTACAAGAAACAATACGAGCCGGCCGACATCCGCGCCGGCATCGAGGCCGCGATCTGCGTCCGCATCGTCGAGCCCGTTTTCGAGTCCCAGACCAAGACCAAACTCGGATCCGCCACCATCGCTCCGGACGGTGAATCACTGCGCACATTCATCGGCAATTTCCTCAAGACCAATCTCGACAACTACCTGCACAAGCACCCGCAGGTCGCGGAGTGCATCCAGAAACGCATCCTCTCCGCCGAACGCGAGCGCAAGGATCTCAAGGGCGTCCAGAAACTCGCGCGGGAGCGTTCGAAACAGGCGAAGGTCCACAACAAGAAACTGCGCGACTGCCGCGTCCGCTACGACACCAAGCACAAGCGCCGCGAGGAATCCACGCTCTTCATCACCGAGGGCGACTCCGCCTCCGGTTCCATCACCAAGTCCCGCGATGTGGAAACCCAGGCCGTGTTTTCCCTCCGCGGCAAACCGCTCAACACGTTCTCACTGCCGCGAAAGATCGTTTATGAGAACGAGGAGTTCGCCCTGCTCCAGGCCGCGCTCAACATCGAGGACGGCATCGAATACCTGAGATATAACAAAGTCGTCATCGCCACCGACGCCGACGTGGACGGCATGCACATCCGCCTGCTGCTGCTCACGTTTTTCCTCCAGTTCTTCCCGGAAATGATCCGCGACGGGCATTTGTTTATTTTGCAAACACCGCTGTTCCGTGTGCGCAACAAGAAGGAAACGATCTATTGTTACGACGACGACGAGCGCCGCAAGGCCATCGACAAGCTCGGCAAGAATTCCGAGATCACCCGCTTCAAGGGCCTCGGCGAGATTTCACCCGACGAGTTCGGCTTCATGATCGGCCCGGACATGCGGCTCGATCCCGTGGAATACGAGGAAGGCAAGGGCGTGAAGGAATTGCTCGCCTTCTACATGGGCAAGAACACCCCCGACCGCCAGGACTACATCATCGCCAACCTCCGCGAGGACGTGGACAAGCAGATCGAGGCCGTGGCGTGATCATGACACTTGTTTTCACGTCTCCGGTGCCACATAGTTTTCGTGTCCGCCTAGCTGCAGGAAGCGCCGGTAGGTGACGGTGAATGCCGCCACTCCCAGCAGTGCAATGCCGCCGGAAACGAAGAAGGTGATGTGGTATTGGTGGCCGACGGCATCCAGCACCAGTCCCATCGTGGGCGTGATGACGATGTATCCCAGCGCGAACATCAGACCCCAGGCCGAGGCGAACTGCGCGAATCTCAACTTCGGATAGAGCCGCTGGCCCAGCGAGGCGCACACCGTCATGTAGGTTCCGGATAACACGCCGTGCGCGACGAAGAAGATCATGAACGAGCGTGCGTCATCCACCACCATGCCCGCCCACAACATCACCACACCATAGATGCCGGTGGTCCAGAGCCCAAGACGCAGCGGATGCAGGCGGTCGGCCAGCGAGCCGAGCGGATAGGCCAGCACCAGCGAGAAGACATAAGTCAACGCAATGCCTTTGCCATAAGTGTCCATGCCCATTTCCAGGCTCTTGGCGTAGAACACGCTGAAACTGTTGACCGGCGCGTTGGCCAGCATGCCGCAGGTGGCCGCCAGGAACAACCAGCGGTAGTAGCCATTGCTGTAGCACTCGCGGAAATACACCAGCACCGGCTTGAGCGGGTTGACCGGCCTCTCCTTTTGCTCCACCGGTGGATAGTCGCCCTCCCTAACGCGGTAGCACATGATCGCAAAGCAGATGCCATAAATCAGGCCGATGCCGATGAATATTTCCAAATAATGGCTCTCGGCATGACCCATGATCGAGTAGTTGAAAACGATGCCCGCAAGCAGCCCGACCGCGCGGAACAAGCCGAAAAACCGTCCGACGAGCTGCGTCGGGACCACGTCGTTGATCAGCGCGCCGAAAATCACATTGGCCACCA
>CAXNHR010000034.1:0-18104 GCA_964202135.1 Luteolibacter sp.
AATGGAGGTGTCAAAATCTAACCAGACACCAGCCATGACCGAACACACCAACGATACCCTCACCAACGAAACGATCAACACCCTTCTGCAAAACGGAATTTTTGAAGGCATCCCACTCATCGCCGAAATGCTCGCCAACGCTGCCATGAAGAGTTGTTGCGGCCATGAGAACCCTCATGCGGCTTAAGACATTCGCGAGGGATAACGCTGGTGTTCCGGCAGATCGAGGAAGGCGGCGGCGCGTTTTTCGTCGAGAGGTCCGGGTTTGAAGATGGGCGTGCAGGATAGCGCGAGGGTTTTCAAGGAATCCAGACCGGGCGGCTGAATCGGCCTGAAATTGCGAGCTGCGGCCACCGTTTTGTCGAAGATATCGAAGTAGCTGGTCGGCAGAGTGGAAACCATGCCGGGCAGCGAGAGCACCCAGTCCATGGCGAGTTGATACTCGCCTTCCTCTTCGAGCGGGCGATACCACCAATTGTAGGTTTTCTTGACGTCCTTGGGCCAGAGGCCGCGGGAGACGGGTTTGATCGAAATCAATGAAACGCCTTTTTCCACAGCGCGGTCGGCCACCTCGCGGCCGAAGCCGGTCTTGAACCACTCGACGAAGCTGATGGGGAACATGCAGGAGTCGAATTCGAAGCCATCCATCGCGGCGAGCGCGGCCTCGGTGGTGTGGGCGGAGAAACCGATGTGGCGGATTTTACCCTCTTGCTTTGCCTTGAGGATCATTTCGAGCACGCCGCCGGGGCCGAGCGCCTGTTTGACCTCGTCCTCGCGCTGAAGGCAGTGGAGTTGATAGAGATCAAAATGGTCGGTTTTGAGACGCTTGAGCGAGCGTTCGAGTTCGATGCGGCCCTCCTTGGCGTCGTCCTTCTGGGTCTTGCATGCGAGGAAATACTTGTCGCGCGGCACGCCCTTGAGTCCCTCGCCGGTCTTGATCTCGCACTCGCCATCCTTGCCATAGGCGGGAGCGACATCGAAGTAATCGACTCCGATGCCCAATGCCTTGCGGAGCTCCTCTGTGGCGGCTCTCTGGTCGCCGTTTTTCAGCGCGAGGCAGGGATAGCCGACGACTGGAAGCGAGCGCCCGGTTTTCCCGAGCGGTCGGCGTTCGATGGCGGCGTTGCCGGTGAAATCGATGTCGGCGGCTCCGGCGATGGCTCCGAAGGTTCCACCCACGCCCGCGAGGAAGGTTCTGCGTTTCATGGCAGGGCATCATCGCGGCTCTGATGCCGTAGGCAAGGAGGAATGAGACATCGCTTTTGAGAAAAGATTTCCCGAGACTCCGCATATCCTGCTTTTTTGATTCCGCCGTTTCGCATCGTCTCACCTTTACTTGCGATGGAGCCTGCGTCTCGTTAGTGCGTCGGCATCTCCAAGTTTCGTCCGTTTGTGATGAAAACCCATTTCCCAGCAAGTTTCCCACCGACCCCCCGGTCACTGATCGGATCCTTTTGCATTGTGCCCGGTCCGGGCCGCCGCCCGCTTGCGTGAGCGGTCACTTTTTTATTCCAAAGCCAAACCCAAAAAACCAGCCATGAGCACTGCCGCCACCCTGCCGCCCCTGCGGGATCTGGACCCCGATGTCCTCCAGGAAATCGACGATTGCGTGGAACGCTGGAGCGATCAGGAGGGAAATCTGATCATGATCCTCCATGAGATCCAGAACCATCACGGCTACGTGCCGCGCGAGTCCAGCCTGCTGCTCTCCGAGAAAACCGGCATCCCGCTCGCCCGGATCTATGAGGTGCTCACGTTTTATCATTACTTCCGGCTGATTCCGCAGGGCCGCCACAACATCACCGTCTGCAACGGCACCGCCTGCTACCTCAAAGGATCGACCCGCCTGCTCGACGAACTGGAAAACCGCCTCGGCATCAAGGATGGCCAGACGACCGACGACCGCCAGTTCCACCTCGAAACCGTCCGCTGCATCGGCTGCTGTGGCATGGCCCCGGCAGTGGTCGTGGACAAGAACACGCACGGCCGCGTCAACGTCACCGACGTGGCGTCGATGATCGAACGCATCCGCATCCAGGACGAAACCGCCGAAGAATCATGAAAAAGAACTTCACCACCACCTGGCAGACCCTCCGCAACGACAGCGCCCGCCCGCCCGGGCAGGCATGGATCCGCGTCGGCATGGATACCGGCGGCATCGCCGCAGGGGCCGAGCGATTGTTCGAACAGCTCATAGCCGCAGTCGGCAAGGCCGGCCTCGACATCCCGGTGCGCCGCGTGGGTTCCTATGGTTATTCGTTTGCCGATCCGCTCGTGGAAGTGAAAACCGCAGACCACCCGCCGGTGCTCTACGGCCGGGTGGACGAAGCGGCCGCCGAGGCGATCATCAGCCAGCATCTCGTCGACGGAAAACTTCTCGCCGATCACGTGATCGGCGCGCGTCGCCGCAGCACGATGATCTCCGGGCCGGTCACCGCCATCCTCGTGCACGACACCTCCACCGCCACCGGCGACAAAACCCAGTTCTTCAAGGAATCGCTCGAACTCGAACTCAGCGATGCCGGCCTCGCCGATCAGGTCCAGGTGGTGCGCGCCCTCGACCTCGGCATTTACGACGAGGGCCTCGCCGTGCAGCTCCTGCCATCCGGCGTCACTTATACCAACGTCTTGAGCCGCGACATCGCCCGCATCGTCACCGAGTCGGTCGCCCGCCATGCGGTGCTCGAACACTTGCTCTGGACGCGTCACGACCCGCAATTGCGCATCGTCCTGCGCAACTGCGGCGTCATCGATCCCGAGTCGATCGACGACGCGATCCAGCACGGCGGCTATGAAGGCCTCGTGCGCGCGATCACCGAGCAGACGCCGGAGGAAGTGATCGCCACGATGAAAACCAGCGGCCTGCGAGGTCGCGGCGGCGCCGGTTTCCCGACCGGACTGAAATGGCAGCTCACCCGCGAGCCGAAGGCCGACCGCAAATTCGTCATCTGCAACGCCGACGAAGGCGACCCCGGCGCGTTCATGGACCGCAGCGTGCTCGAGGGCGACCCCCACGCCGTGCTCGAAGGACTGATGCTCGCCGCCTACGCCATCGGCGCGCAGAAGGGCTATTTCTACATCCGCGCCGAATACCCGCTGGCGGTCAAACGCGTGCAGCTCGCCATTGAACAAGCACGTGCGAAAGGTCTTTTAGGTAATAACATCCTCGGCTCCGGCTGGGATTTCGACGCCGCCATCCGGCTCGGTGCCGGTGCCTTTGTTTGCGGCGAGGAAACCGCCCTGATCGCCTCGATCGAAGGCCGCCGCGGCAGCCCGGAACCGCGTCCGCCCTATCCGTCCGTCCAAGGACTCTGGGGCAAGCCGACCAGCATCAACAATGTCGAAACACTGGCCGCCGTGCCGTGGATCGTCGCCAACGGCGGCGAGGCCTACGCCCGTCACGGTTCCGGAAAATCCAAGGGCACCAAGGTCTTCGCCGTCACCGGCAAGGTGCGCCACGCGCAGTTGGTCGAAGTGCCGATGGGTATTCCTGTTAGAGAGATCATTTTCGGCATCTGCGGCGGTGTGCAGGACGAGGTCCCGATCAAGGGCGTGCAAACCGGCGGCCCGTCCGGCGGCATCGTCCCGGAACGCCACCTTGACACGCCGATCACCTACGAGAACCTCATCGAGCTGGGGTCGATCATGGGCTCCGGCGGCATGCTCGTGATGAATGAAAACGACTGCATGGTCGATGTCGCCGCGTTCTACCTGAAATTCTGCGTCGATGAATCCTGCGGCAAGTGCGCGCCCTGCCGCGCCGGTGGTTACCAATTGCTGCAGTTGCTGCTCAAGATCACCAAGGGCAAGGGTGTCCCTTCCGACATCGCGTTGATCCGGCGCATCTGCCAGTCGATGCAAAGCGCCTCGTTGTGCGGCCTCGGACAAACCGCGTCCAACCCGGTGCTCTCGACGCTGCGGTTCTTCGAGGATGAATACCTCGCCTACATCGAGGGCGGGATCCCGTTCGCACGCAAACTCAAGAAGGCCCGCGAGGAGGGCCGCAACCTCAAGGAAGTCGTCTAACAGCCAAACCCGTTTCCCGCCATGATCACCGCACCCGAGCCGCCGAAAACCCGCGCCATGGTCCGCGCCGCCATCAACGGCGTGCCGATCCACGTCCCCCAAGGCACATCGATCCTCGACGCCGCCCGCGGCGTGCAAATCCGTATTCCCACGCTCTGCAAGCACCCGGACCTGCTGCCCACCTCCGCCTGTGGATTGTGCATCGTGCGCATCGCCGGCAGCCGCAAGATGCCGCGCGCCTGCGCCACCGCCGTCGAGGAAGGCATGGAAATCACCACCCACGACCCCGAGCTCACCGAGGTCCGCCGCACCACCATCGAGCTGATCCTTTCCACCCATCCGAACACCTGCATCACCTGCGGCCGCAACACCAACTGCGAGCTGCAAACGCTCGCCGCCGAGTTCGGCATCCGCCACGATGAAATCCCGCGCCATGTGCCGGCCATCGAACCCGACGACTCGACCGGCTCGATCATCATCGATTTCACCAAATGCGTGAAATGCGGCCGCTGCATCCAGGTTTGCCAGGAAATGCAGAACGTCTGGGCCTTGTCGTTTCTCGACCGTGGCATCCACACGCGCATGGCCCCGGCCGGCGACATCAAGCTGGCGGAGTCACCATGCATCCGCTGCGGCCAGTGCTCCGCCCACTGCCCGACCGGTGCGATCGTCGAAAACGACGAGACCGCCGCGGTTTGGGAGGCGCTGCGCGATCCCGAGCGCTTCTGCACGGTGCAGATCGCGCCCTCGGTGCGAGTCGCACTCGGCGAGGCTTTCGGCTATCCGCCGGGCGTCGATCTCACAGGCAAGATCTACACCGCGATGCGCCGCCTTGGTTTCAAGGCGGTGTTCGACACCAACTTCTCCGCGGACCTCACCATCATGGAGGAAGCCGCCGAATTCGTGCAGCGCTTCACCAAGGGCGGCACGCTGCCGCTCATCACCTCGTGCTGCCCGGCATGGGTCGATTACATGGAGAAACGCTTCGCGGACTTCGTGCCGAATTTCTCCACCGCCAAGTCGCCGCAGCAGATGCTCGGCGCGCTCGCCAAAACCTACTTCGCGGAAAAGTCCGGCATCGATCCGGCGCGCATCTATCAGATCTCGGTGATGCCTTGCACCGCCAAGAAATATGAGATCGAGCGCACCGATGAAATGAGTTCCTCCGGCTATCCGGACGTGGACCTCTGCATCACCACCCGCGAACTGGCACGCCTCATCAAGCAGTCGGGTGTCGCTTTCAAAGAGCTTCCGGACGGCCAGCCGGATTCGATCCTCGGCACCTACTCCGGCGGCGGACTGATCTTCGGTGCCACCGGCGGGGTGATGGAAGCCGCGCTGCGCACTGCCTACTTCCGCGTCACCGGCCGCAACCTGGAAAAGGAAGCCGTCAGCATTACCGCCATTCGCGGCCTCGAAGGCATCCGCGGTGCCACCATCGACATCGACGGCACCAAGGTGCGCGTCGCCGTCGCCCACGGCCTCGGTAATGTCGAGAAGCTGCTGCTGGAAATCCGCGCCGCCCGCGAGGCCGGCGAGGAACCGCCCTATCATTTCATCGAGGTAATGGCCTGCCCCGGCGGCTGCGTCGGCGGCGGCGGCCAGCCTTATGGTGTCACCAACGACCTGCGCACGGCGCGCGCCCGCGGCCTCTACGATGTCGATAGCACGATGACCCTGCGCTTCAGCCATGAAAACCCGGATGTCCTCAAACTCTATCAGGATTATCTCGGCGAACCACTGAGCCTCCGCTCCCACGAGTTGCTCCACGCTCACTACCACGCCCGGCCGGCCTATCAGAAGTGAGGGTGCCCGTGGCGCGGGCCTCCCCGCCCGCCGCCAACAATCAAAAGATCAGTCAGATCCGTCGGATCAGACAGATCTGTCGGATCAATCTCCCATGCCCAGCCGCCTTCTGGTTCTGCTCCTCGCCACGGCATCCCTGGCCGCCGCAGAAACACCCACCCGGCTCTCACCCTTGGTCGTCACCGAACGGCAGGACAAGATCCCCTCCCCCCTTGCCACTGTCACGCCGGTCCCGGCTGCCAACGAGCGCTTGTTCGAGTCTCTCGCCCGCATGCCGGGCCTCGTCACGCAGGACAGCTTCGGCGGCCTTGAACCGCCACGAATCATGGTGCGCGGGTCCGGCATCCAAAGCGCGCCGACCAGTCGGGGCATCGCCATGTCATGGTTCGGCCTGCCGCTCAACGCGGCCGACGGCTCGTTCAACCTCTCGCTCATCGAAAGCGAATGGCTCGAATCCGCCACGCTTTCCCGTGGCACCGCCGCCGGCGTTCCCGCACTCGGCGGCGCGCTTGATTTCAATCCGGATGTCTTCCGGCCCGCAACCTCCATGGCGGCGTCCTTGGCCAGCGACGATACATATACCTTGCATGCAAGGAGAGCGTGGGATGTTGGTTCCACCTCACTCGCAGGCCGCGCCGCGTGGTTCCGCACCGACGGCTGGCGCGACCACTCCCGCCAGGAACGCGAAAGTGTCTTTGCCGCCACCCGTTTCGCGCTGGACGACAAAAGCGATCTAACGGTTTCGTTTCTCGGCAGCACTCCATGGTATGAAGTCCCCGGCCCGTTGACCAAATCACAGGCCATCAATGATCCCACGTCCGTTTCGCCAAGCGTCAGGCGCGACCGCCCGCGGCGCGACACCCTCTATGCCCACTTGAACGCCACTTATACCCGCCGCATCGAAGACGCCCGGTATCTTGCCGCCGCCGGTGTCACCGGCACAGATGACACGTTCTATCAACTCCTGCCCAATGGGGTTTCCACCAACGATGCCTGGGACGCCTATCTCCGCCTGCTGATGGAACGCGAATGGGGAGGCGGCAGCCAGCTCACTACACTCTCCGCGCTACTGCAAACGGGTTGGTGGGACGCCCTGCGCCATCGCAACGACTCCGGCAACAAGGGACTGAAAATCGGCGATCAGCGCCTGCGCCCGCTCACCTTCACCGCCGCACTCGACCACCAGTTCCGCATCAATGACCACCAGCGCATCGACCTCGGACTTTCCTGTCTGGCCGCCCGCCGCGAGATCGACGACCGACTCCGCTTCGAAGGAGCAACCCAGGATCTCGACCACTCGGATCATTTCTTCGCACCCAGACTGGCGTGGTCCTATGACATCTCGGAAAACATCACTTTCACCGCCTCCTCCTCGCGTTCGTATGAAGCGCCGACTTATGGCGATCTCTTGTTCACCGCCGGACCGCCCGCGGCGCGGGTATTGCGCGTCACCGATCTCGACTGGCAGCGCGCGGATACCATGGAAATCGGCTGTCTGGGAAACCATGGTCCGTTTTCCTGGTCCGCGTTCCTCTATCATTCCTGGTGGGACGGCGAGTTGCTCCGGCTTGCCGATGAAAACGGCGCGCCGCGCGGCACGGTCAACGCCGATGACACCATTCACCGCGGCTTCGAAGCCGGATTCACATGGGGCATGTTCCAAAATGGCGACATCAGCTCCGCGCTCGCGGTGGGTTATACTTATAGCGACGCGCGATTCGATCACGACAAGGTCAACGACGACAAGCGTCTTGGCGGTGTGCCGCCGCATGTGGCGAACATCGCCCTGCCACTCACCCACTCCGACGGCTGGTTCATCACACCCGGCTGCCAACTGAGGTCCGGCACGACCTATGCCGACCACGCCAATGACCTTTCCTACGGGGGCACCGCCTTGTTTTCGCTGGAACTCGGACGCCGCCAAGCCGATGGCTGGAGCGTGATTCTCGGCATTCAAAACCTCTTCGACCGTGAGGCCATCGCCAGCACCGCCGGCGTGCTCGAACGCGCCGCCAACCCGGACACCACCTCGATCTTCCTCCCCGCCAACGGCCGCACGTTCAGCCTTCGCCTCGAACATGCGTGGTGAAGGGAACAGATTACCCACTTCCATGCACGCCGCCGTTCTCACCGCCATCCTCTTCGCGCTCACCGGTGTTTGCGCCGCGCAGGCTTCGAGCATGCTCGGTGCGGGCCGCGCGAATGCCTGGCGTCTTATGATCGCGCTGGGAGTCCTTGCGCTTTGGGTCCACGCCTTCGGCCCCGGACTTCAGCATGGCCTGAGACCGTGGTTTCTAACAGCTGGGGCGATCGGCTTCGGCCTCGGCGGTTGGTGCGCGATGCAGGCGCTGCGCCACGGCGGCTCGACCCTCGCGTTGCTGGTCATCGAATGCGTGGCCGCACTTGTCGCCACCGCCATCGGCTGGCTGGTTCTGGGTGCGGCCTTGGACGGTCGACAAGTCGCCGCCGTGGCGCTGATCCTCACTGGTGTGCTGCTGGCAGCCTCGCCGGGGCCGCTGCCGGACTTGCCACGCCCAGTGCTCATCCGCGCGCTTGCCTTCGCCGTGGCCGCCGCCTGTTTCCAAGCGATCAGCATCAACCTCTCAAAATACGGTTTCACCCAAGCGGCGGCCGCCGCAATTCCCGTGACTCCCGTCGAGTCCGCTTACCAGCGGCTGTGGGGTGGATGCGCCGCCGCCATCCTGATCCATTTCATCGTCCTGCAAATTGCCCGCCTGCGGCCGTCTCCGCCATCCGCTGCCGCGCCCTTTCCCGCTTCACCGCTGCCCGCGCCCGTCTGGGTGATGCTTAACGCGCTTTTCGGTCCTGTCCTCGGCGTCACCTGCCTGATGTGGGCGATAAGTCTAGTCCACAACCCCGGCCTGGTCCAGACCGTCGCCGCGACCGCCACCTTGCTGACCGTCCCGGCCGCCCGCCGCCTCGAAGGTGCCCGCCCCGGACGCAACTACTATCTCGGCAGCCTCCTCGCTCTCGCCGGCGTTGCCTTTCTGCTGTGGAGATGAGCTTGGAAAAAACTCCGGAAATCACCGGGACACCCATCCGCATCATTTCACCACTGCCGTTTTTTCCGATAAATTGCTTGTTTGATTCAAAAAAGGGGATTAATTGTTTCTTGTGAAAAGCAAATCCATCAAGTATCCACTGCCTGAAGAGGGCTTCGGTGTCGGCGAGGGGTCTGTTTTGAGAGAACCTGAGGCACCGTATCTCATCAATCGGGTGCGGGACGGACTGCCGATGGCCGAGTTTCATGCCGCGCGGCAAATGCTGGGACTCAGCGAGGAACGCCTTGCCGCACTGCTCGGGATGTCGCGGGCCACGCTGCACCGTCGCAAGAAAAGCGGCCATCTGGATCGTGCGGAGTCGGACCGTTTGGTGCGTTATGCGCGGCTGTTTTCGCGGGCCACCACCGCGCTCGGCGGGCCGGATGGGGCGCGCTCGTGGCTTGCCGCGCCGGCGGTGGCTTTCCATGGCGAGTTTCCGCTCGATTATGCGGATACCGAGATCGGCGCGCGCGAGGTGGAGGCGCTGTTAGGCCGCATCGAACACGGGGTGTTTTCCTGATCATGGCCGCGTTTTTCCGGATCGTGCAGGCCCAATGGTCCGCTTCCGCGATGAGTGGCGAGGGTGCGCGGCGATGGGGCGGGCGCTGGAATCCGCCGGGCATCGCGGCCGTTTATCTTGCGGAGTCAAGGGCACTGGCCGCTCTCGAAATCCTTGTCCATGCCCAGCGCGAGGCGATCCGCCTGGAGTGGAATGTGATTGAGATGGAGATTTCTGATGACCTGATTTCCTTGGCCAGTCCCGCCGATCTCCCGGCCGACTGGCAGGCGCTGCCATCGTCTCCCGGGGCGCGGCAATTCGGCGAGGAGTGGCTGCGCCATGGGAAATCCGTGGCCTTGAGTCTGCCCAGTGTGTTGGTGCCGGAAGAGCGCGTCTTGCTGGTCGATCCCTTGCACCCGGATTTCATCAAACTACGGGTTTCGGAACCGCAGATGTTCCAATTCGATCCGCGCCTCTGATCATCGGGCCAGGTCACGCTTCTATCCCAAGTTTGGCACGCACTTTGTCGATCTCGTCGGAGAGCTCGCCCCAACGGAAATAGCTGGATTCCAGGGCTTTCGCGATTTTTTCAACCGCGTTGGTGACTTCGCGGAGTTTGGCGGGATCGTTGGCGACCTCCTCGCTGGAAAGCTGCTGGGTGAGGGTGACCTGGGCTCCTTCGAGTTCGGCGATCTTTTTTTCGAGAGTTTCGAAATCGGTTTCCAGCGGCTTGAGGACTTTGGACTTCATCTCGCGCGCTTCGGCATCGAGCCGGCGTTGTTCCTTGCGGCTGACTCCGGGAGTGGACGGGCGCGAGGAGCCGTTCACAGCGGGCGCTCCGAGGGTTGTCAGCTTGGGTTCCCCTTTTCTTGCCGCGTCATCCTCGGCGGATTTTTCCAGATAATAGGTGATGTTTCCGGCGTATTGGATGGGCTGGCGGCCGGGTTGGAACTCGAGGGTCTTGGTGACCAGCGGATCGAGGAAATTCCGGTTGTGGGAGACGATCATCACACTGCCGGGGTAGTCGATGAGCGCGCGCTGGAGCACGTCCTGCGACTGCATGTCGAGGTGGTTCGTCGGCTCGTCGAGGATCAGGAAATTGGCCGGGCGCAGGAGCATGCAGACCAGCGCCACGCGCGAGCGCTCGCCACCTGATAGAACACCGACCTTCTTGAACACATCGTCGCCGCGGAACAGGAAACAACCTAACAGATTGCGCGCATGCGGCGCGGACTCGCGGGAGGCGGCGGCTTCGACGGTTTCGAGCACGGTCATTTCCGGATCGAGTTCGTCGGCGTGGTTTTGTGAGAAGAACGAGCAGGCCACCTTGTGGCCGAAGTTGTGGCTGCCGGCGTCTGGCTCCTCCTGTCCGGTGATCAGGCGGCAGAAGGTGGATTTGCCCGCGCCGTTCGGGCCGACGATGGCGAATTTCTCGCCCTTGTTGATTTCGAAATCGAAGCCGCTGAAGATGTTGAGCGGTCCATAGCTTTTCAAAACACCGTCGAGCTTGGCGACCATGTGGCCCGAGTTCGGCGGCGGCGGGAATTTGAAATTCATCACCGCGTCGTCGCGCTCCGGCTGGGGAATGCGCTCGATTTTGGCCAACATCTTGACGCGCGACTGGACGAGCGTCGCTTTGTTTGCGGAAGCGCGGAAACGGTCGATGAAGCGCTGGATTTCGGCGATCTCGCGCTGCTGCGCCTCGTATTGCTTGAGCTGGATTTCCTTCCGCAGGACCGACTCGCGCTCGAAGTAGGAGAAATTCCCCGCATACTCCTCGGCCCGGCCGTTGGAGAAGGCGATGGTGCGGGTGCAGAGTGTGTCTAACAGGGCGCGGTCGTGGGAGATGAGCAGGATCGCGCCGGGATAGTTGACGAGGTATTGCTCGACCCAGATCTGGGTGCCGATGTCGAGGTGATTGGTCGGCTCGTCTAACAGAAGAACCTCCGGCTCCTGGAGGAAGAGTTTCGCCATGGCGATACGCATCTGCCAGCCGCCGGAAAACTCGGAGCAATCACGCGTGAAGTCTTTCGTTTGAAAACCGAGGCCCTTGAGCACGGATTCGATGCGCGGTTTCATGCGCGCCGGATCGGCGGAATCGAGCTGGAGTTCCAGTTCGCCGATTTGCTCCAGCAGGTCGCCATACGGAGATGAGCGCGGATCGAGCTGGGTGAGTTCGTGCGAGAGGCGGTCGATTTTTTCAGCGAGCGCCATGGTTTCGCCGAAGGCGGACTCGGTTTCCTGCCACAGCGTGCGGCCTTTGACGTGGATGCCCTCCTGCGGCAGGTAGCCGATGCGGGTGCCCTTGGGCGCGCTGATCTGGCCGCCGCTCGGCGGCTGGATGCCGCCGATGCACTTCATCAGCGTGGATTTGCCCGCGCCGTTGTGGCCGGCGAAGGCGATGCGCTCGCGCGGCTGCACGGAAAACGACAGGTCGTTGAAAAGCACGCGCGCGCCGAATTCGACGCGCAATGACTGGACGGAAATCATCGGGCGCGGAGCTTGCACGGCTCGCCGGATGGGTCAACGCCGGATCCGGCAAATGAAACGCTTGTAGCGGCGGTCTATGACCGTCGATGCCGGAGATGAGCGCGAAGCTTCTTCATTCTCTTTCCTTGCGCATCCCGGCCTCGGGGCCAGTGAGCGACGGTCGCAGACGCGCCGCTACATTCTGCGGATGAGACGCTTGTAGCGGCGGTCTATGACCGTCGATGCCGGAGATGAGCGCGAAGCTTCTTCATTCTCTTTCCTTGCGCATCCCGGCCTCGGGGCCAGTGAGCGACGGTCTCAGACGCGCCACAATTCAGGCTTCCCGTGGCGGGTGGGGTTGCCATAGCCTTCGCGCATGGAATCCGGGATTCAGGAGCGACTGGACGAGTTTATCCGGCGCAAGGGCCTGCGGCATACGGGCCAGCGCGACCTGATCATCAAGTCCGCGTTTTCCAAGGACGAGCATTTCACCGCCGAGGAGCTTTACGACCGCGTCCGGAAATCCAGCTCGGACATTTCGCGCGCCACGGTTTACCGGACGCTGGCGCTGCTGGTGGAGGCGGACCTGCTGCGCGAGATCGATCTGGGTGACGACCAAACGACCTACGATCCCAACTTTCTCGACAAGCCCTCGCACAACCACCTCGTCTGCATCGACTGCGGGCGGGTGGTGGAGTTCGAGGACGCGCACATCGACTTGCTCAACGACTGCGTGACGCGCCGGCTCGGTTTCCGGCCGGTCCGGCAAACGCTCAAGATCGAGGCAAGTTGCGAACAACTGCGCTTGAACGGCCGCTGCCCGAACCTGATCGCCTCGCGCTTGAGCGGGAAAAGGCTGCGCAAGAAGCGCTGAGCGTGGTTGTGGCGTCTCGCCGCAATGTCATAGGTTGATTGCTGCGAGACGCAGCAATCACGGCCATGCCATCACTCGGCTCGGTTCACCCGGCATTGTGCAGCTCGGCGAAAACCATGGTGCCACCGGCGGTTTGGAGCGTGCTGACGACGACGGCATCCACGGTGTTTCCAATTTTGGCGACGGCATGGTTGACCACGATCATCGTGCCATCCGGCATGTAACCCACACCCTGGTGGTCCTCCTTGCCGGTGCGCACCAGGGCGATGCGCAGCCGTTGGCCGACGGCCACGGTGGGTTTCAGGGCGTCGTCGAGTTCGTGGATGTTGAGCACATCCAAACCTTGCAATTTGGCCACTTTGGCGAGGTTTTCATCGGCGGTCATCAGGCGGGCTCCGAGCAGGCGGGCGGTCTCGATGAGCCGGGAGTTAAGGGTTTCGGCCGCGGCGGATGTCCGGCCATCGTGAATGGTGATCTGGATGTCGGCGGCCTTTTGCATCGCATCGAGGCAGTCGAGTCCGCGTTGGGCGCGCTGGCGGTTGCTGTTGGATTCCGAATCCGCGGTGGCTTGCAGTTCATCCAGAACAAAGCGCGGGACGATCAGGCGGCCATGCAGGAATCCGGAGCGCAGGATGCCGGGCACGCGGCCGTCGATCACCGCGTCCGGATCGAGCACCACCGGCTGGCCGGACGAGGCGTCCTGGCGGAAGCGCACATAAGGAATGATGAACGCGAAATCATCGCGGTTGCCGCGCAGGGAAAGCATGGCTCCGAGAAATCCCAGGCTCGCGAACAAGGTGACATCGAGGGCGAGACGAAGCGCGTTGACGAGCACTTCGCTGTTTTCCTCCGACTCGAGTTGATCGCGGAAGGCGATTTCCAACAGATTGGAAATTTCCACCCGCGTGAGCAGCCAGGCGCAGAACAATCCCACGCCAAGGCCGAAGGTGGCGGTCGAAAACCCGCGCAGGGTGAAACCTTTCATCAGGGACTCCACCCAGATGAAAAGCGCCGCCACACCGAGGCCGCCGATGATGCCGATGGATAGCGGCACCTCGAACATCGTGCCTCTGGTGCTCAGCGCGATGGCCACACCAGCCGCCTCACAGACGAGCAGATAGGTGAGACGCGCGACATTGACGGACGGAGGCGAGGCCATGGGAAATGATCTACACGCCCACTGTTTCCGACATGCCCTGCCACCGCAAGACGAATCCCTCCCGCATGGGATTCGCACCTCCGGCGCAAAGCCCATGGCCCCCGCCGACACGCCTGATCCTCAAACGCCCGCATCCCCGCGCCCGCAAGCCGCTGATTCTGAATCCTGAATCGAATCCGCAAGACCGCCGCGACTTCCGCACTTCAATCAACGGGGGCCCGTCCAACAACGGATAGCTGTGAGGCAAGCTCACCAGCTATCTTTGGGGTTCTGCCTATTATTTCGCGCCTGCTACAGACGCTCTCACATGATTAAGAAATACAGGATCAACGGTCGAATGTGCTAGTGCTTGCTTCAACCCATCTGCCTTTTTATAGTCAACAACACGTTCAAAGCTCGGCCCCTTGGCTTGCTGACTCACCATCCAGCTTACGGTCGAATCCGGAAGGTTAAGTTGGTCTAAGTATGCAATTCCGTAGTGCAAGGAAAGTTTCGTCAAGCCCGTGGTAATAGCAATCTCGCTTGGTGTAGAATCCGACTTATCCAAAACTATGTATTTATGAAGAGTGTGCTCCTGTATCGCCAGCATGGCATTAACGGCTTGCTGGTCTGTCAGATGTAGATTCTCAATCTGATCTCGCCAGTAGATTGCGCTATTTGCTTCTAAGATAGTAAGTGGATCAGCGCCGGCATAGAAACTACACATTGTCTTTCGCGTCCCATCGGGTTCGAAGATTCGCTTGGCGACGCCTGTAATTAGATTACTATTGGGGTTGCGAGGCACTCCTGGAGGAGGCCCCTTGATTACGTAATGGATGACCATTTCATTATTCTTGACGCAGGCTATTGGTTCTTGAGGGGGCGCGGGCGCAGAAGGCTTCATATCATGACCGCCCCGCGCGCCGGTAAAAAGACGTCTAAAAAATGACATCTTCTTGGGCTTCTCCTGCATCATCTGACGACCTTCAACAAGTCCTTCAATGAACCCGTCTGGAAATTTGCCAGTCTCCTTGTGCCTCTGCATCGTAGCAAGCAAACTATCCGCCGCCTGCTCAGTAGCGTTGGACAAGGCTGTCGCCCGGACAGTGGCATGGTCGCCAACTTGAACCAATCGCTCTGGAGGCAGTTCACCGCGCTCATAAGCTGAAATGATGGGGACGATCTCCATCAAATTGTGGACCATGTGGACTCGTGTTCCATTCCTGCGCAGTCCGATAGTGGCCGCAATAAAATCCTCAAGCTGACTTATCGCATCCTCAGGAAAGTAGTAGATCATGTAATGGGTAGAACCGACCCTATCAAAGTATCTGAAGTCTTGCGGAACGCTGGAAAATCCGACGCAATGAGGACATCCTGTCACAAATGCGCTGGAATCGAGAACCTTTCGCTTCAGGTCTGGGTGGCTCTCTCCGTCGATTCTATGGTGCACTATATGCTCCATGTCTTTGCCGCAATGAACACATGGTGCTGTGATTTGATTGATAATTGGCTTCATTACTTGGCTATCTTTGATAATTTGGAATCCATCTCAACCATGCGCTTCATATCCCAATCGATCAGACTCTTGGTAAGTAATAGATCGTCAATTGCATCGGCAAAGAGCGGGGGAACATCATCAAGACTTTCTGCCGGTTTCGATTTGCGGCTTGCATGTCTGAGTGCCTGCTTGAGGCGCAGGTGAAGACCTTCGACCCCTGAACCACTAGCTGCGATGCCTCCGTAAAGCCCGACACGCGAATTAGCGTATTCATAGGATGCTTGGTCTGGCAGAAAACCGCTTCTGGTCGAAATCGCGTCAAGTTGAGAGAATAGTATTTGCTGAATATGTGGACGCCTGTCATGCGCCTTGTTGAAGGCCCAGAAGTCTGCTGAAGCAAGAACGTAGCAGGCCAACTCGAAAAGGCAGGTGTCCGTCATGAATTGTGACAGCGACGAATCTGGGGTGCCATTCGCATCACCAAAACGAAGAATTGACGCCAGGGTATCCAAGCAAATATTGTGGTCATTTCTGGCCAATGGAGGCGGCAATTGGTCAACATATGACTGTAGCAACTCTCGAAAAGGACCAGATTTGGGGCCGGTTGGCTTTTGCATACCAAAGATGTCGTTGAGAAAGCTCATGCTATTTTTTGCAGAACGTTAAATGTCCGCCCACCGGCGCGACTGAGAAGGAGGTTGAGCTGTGATTGTGAAGCTTATGGCCGGTTGGTGCGCGACGCCTTGTTCGCTTCTTTAATTCTCTTGGGCGTCACATGCCATTGAGTTGTGAAGCCCACGCGTTGGATCATGGTGATGGAACAGCAAAAGGATAAAACCAAAGACGAACAGCAGTGGAATCGGAGCCAGCGGCTTCTGTCGAGAAGACGGTGGGCAAAGTATCAAGGGGAAGGCCCCCTTCTCCTCTTTGATACGCTTGAGACCGCGCGAGAATATGCGCGGCTGATGGGTATGGATCGTCATCCAGCGTGGTGGAATCAGCAAGGACCTGAAGGTCCTCAATTTGTGACTCTTGAAGATCCAGCAGTTGAGCTAGTGCAGCTCGAATTGCCGGAAGGGAATCCGGAGGAATGGCCATGGCATGCGATCCCGTTCCGAACTCTGCTAAGCCATGATAGATCGAACGGAATTCAGGCGGATCATTCGGATGGAACGTGTAAAAAGAAAAGCGGGTCATCGGATGTGGATTCGTGAAAAAGTCCATTACTGTTTGTTTTTGGAGTCAGCATACGACTTGAGGCGTTCTGCGTATGACATACATCCGCCAACGGTGCCCTCCGCTTCAGTCTTCTTAATGATGCCCTTGTCATTGGTCCCGATTTTGATTAAGCAGTGGTGATTGCTGGTCTGAACGGAATTGTATGTGGTAGTACCATACACGGGAGTATTCCCGACGTAGCCCGTGGTAGTGGATGTCTGGGGCACTGTGTAGGAGCTCTGAAATCCTCTTGACCAAGTATAAACCGTATCGGTTCCGATTTTTTGCTGTTGATCGGGATACCCTAAAACTTCAATCGCCTTCGAAATGTTCTCGCCTTCTAAAGCGGTAAGTCCTTCCCCCATGCGGTTGAATACACAACCTGTGATGAGGAATGGGATGAGCAGTGGAATGAATATGGGGATTTTCATATTGGTGTCTTTTTCTCTAGCGAACAATGGTTGTTCGCCCACTTGCATATCGATAATCACTGATATGCCACGGGCGCTTACGGTCAGGATTGCAGCGCATATCCCATTGCAAGTCAAAGGAATCCCCTGCGATGGCGGCTGGGGTATCGGGCCGGGAAATGATTAGGGACCTGGAAGCATCCGGAGGCGTGAAGGTTCCTGATATGCGTCTTTCGGAAACGCTGACTTTCCGACAAGGGTCCCTGCCTGGGACGAGGGGGAACTGGCCAGGTGCGACACAAGTAGGGTTTCGTTTGGGGCATGGCGCTTGCAAAGCGCCGCCACGGTTGCAGTTTCGTGTTCCTATGAGGCGCGGGTTTTGCTTTATTCGGCCATGACCTTCGCCAGCAAGATCACCATCACCCGCATCCTGATGGTGCCGGTGTTCGCGGTGCTGGCGCTGGCATACGGCCAATCGGTGGCATCCGGGCTGCCCAACGAGGCGCTGCGCTGGTGGGCGCTCGGTGTTTTTGTCACCGCTGCGGGCAGCGATGGCATCGACGGCTGGGTGGCCCGCCGTTTCAATCAAATCTCGAAATTCGGCGCGTTCATCGATCCCATCGCGGACAAGGCGCTGCTGCTCACCGGCGTGGTCACGCTTTCGATCGTGGACTGGGGGGAGGATGGCTGGCGCCTACCGTTGTGGTTCGCGGTCATCGTGGTGCTGCGCGATTGCATCATCATCGGCGGGATCCGGATATTGTGGAACCACCGGCGCGAGGTGGAATTCGCGCCGCACTGGACCGGCAAGGTGACGACGGTGGCGCAGATGTTCGCGCTCGGCTGGGTGATGCTCAAGTTCACGGACATCCCGCCGACGTGGCCGTGCATCGTGGCGGCGGTGTTCACGCTGTGGTCCACGGTGGAATACATCCGCCATGGCCTGCGCATCCTGCGCGGGGCGGAAGCCGGATGATCAGGTGGGTTGTTCGCCGCGGGCCATCACCACCTTGCCGGTGCGCACGGTCTCGATGATGTTGAACTGCGAGAACATGGTGACCGCGGCGTCGATCTTCGGGCTGTCGCCATTGAGCATGACGATCA
>CAXNHR010000035.1:0-17961 GCA_964202135.1 Luteolibacter sp.
ACCCAGCAACAAAGCCGTAATCAGACTGCGCAAAATCAAATTCCAAGCGGGTCGCATCGGCGGCGCGCAATGCACCACATATCGCAACAAGAAACAATATGAGCGGAAACGACTTTTTCATTTTAAATCTAGCTTTCATTTTGGCGAACAGTGTTATTGAACGACCGGTTGGGTTTGGGGGGTGATACACGACCTGTCGGTGATCACGGTCAAAAGCGACCCGGAAGTGCGGATTCCGGTAACCTCGGTCATGACTGGCTGAATAGCGTGGTCTTGCTGGCGAGCCAAGTTGGAAATCGGTGTTTGGGGAATTTGGATAGCAGGGAACAGGCGGCCGGAGCGTCTCGCTCCGGCAACGGACTGGAGCGGGGACGCTCCAGCCACTTTGGGGGCTTGCGGGCGCATGCGGATGGTTTCGTTATTTTTCGTGTTTTTCGTGGTTTGCATTTTGGATGCCGCGATTAAAAAGCCCCAGCAAACCGCACTTCCCCATGTCCGAAGCAACCAATTCCAAGTCCGCCGTCGTCGTTGGCGGCACCATCGCCATCGACCACGTCAAGACGCCCGATTCCGAGGCCACCGATCTGTTAGGCGGGTCCGCCGCCTACGCCGCGCTGGCGGCCTCGTTCTACTGCAAGCCGGTCTCGCTGGTGGGCATCATCGGCCATGATTTCCCTCGGCAGCACCTCGAGATGTTGGAAAGCCGCGGGGTTTTGCTGGATGGCGTGGAGCGCTCGGAGAGCGAGTCGTTCACGTGGTCCGGCGAGTATCATGCGAACATGAACGAGCGCACGACGCACCGCGTGGGGCTCAACGTGCTGGAAAACTGGCAGGTCAAGGTGCCCGCCTCCATCGCCGCCGCGCCGATCGTGGTGCTGGCCAACATGTCGCCGGACAACCAGATCGAGATGCTCACGCAGTGCGGCATCGATGTTTCCGCCCCGGGAAATCCGGAGTCGCGCTTCGTGGTGGCCGATACGATGGACCTGTGGATCGAGATCGCCAACGGCCGCCTTCACGACGTGCTGCCGCATCTGGATTTGTTCGTGCTCAACGAGGGCGAGGCGCGCGAACTGGCGAGTAGCTCGAACCTGGTGCGCGCCGGGCGGATTCTGTTAGAAAAGGGCCCGCGCCACGTGGTGGTGAAGCTTGGCGAATTCGGCGCGATGATGTTTTCGCGGGATGGCGGGATTTTCCGCTCCAGCGCCTGGCCGCTGGAAGCGGTGGCGGATCCGACCGGCGCGGGCGACACCTTCGTCGGAGGGATGGCCGGCTTTCTTGCGGCACAAGGGCCGCCGCCCTACAGCGCCGCGCAATTGCGCCAGGCGGTGGTGCGGGGCTCGATCCTCGCCTCATTCACCTGCGAGGCGTTTTCCACCCGTCGGCTCGAAGCGCTGTCGCAGGCGGATCTCGACGAGCGGATGAGCCATTTCCGCGCGTGCACCCATTGGTGAGGCGGCGCGCGCTCACTCGAACAGCCGGATGTCGGCGCGCTTGGCAATGGTGATCTGCGGGCGTCCGCGTTCCAGCGTCACCTTGCCGATGAGAGATGCTTCCCTGCCGATGAATGTCTCGAGCGTTTGGCGGTCAAGCTCCGGGGCGTTTTTCAGAACAACCGAGCCGCGGGGTTCGTTTGCGGCGGGCTCTTTCGAGAAATACAAATAGAGGGTTGCGCCGGATTTCGAGGATTCGATTTTTTCAACGCGGCCTTTGAGGCTTGCGATCTGCCCTTTTTCCAAGGCAAGCAAGTCGCCTTGGTCGATGGAAAAAACGCCGCCTTGTTGCTCAAGCGCCGCGCGTTGTGCGGCAAGCATGGCTTCCCGTGCCTTGTCCGCCTGTTCGGCTTGCACCCGCAATTCTTCCGCCCGCTGATCGACCTGCGAAACGGCCGGCCGCGGCGCATACAGATCCGGCATCGCGGGATCGGCAGGGTTGCGGGTGATCAGCCAGCCACTCAGGCCGGTGAGGATGAGCGCCACGCCGAGCCCGGTGGAAACCGCGACTTTGGAGGACTTCCGGGCAGGCGGAGCAATGGCCTGGGCCACCAGTTTTTTGGCGGCAGGAGGTGGCTCCGCGCCGGTGGCGGCGGCGAGGTTTTCGCGGACTTCCCGCAGGTGCGTGTTTTCCGCGCCGCGCAGCCAATTCAGCCATGCGCCGAGTCCGCGGCCCGCCTGATCGTTCACGATCATTCCCTGCCAGCCCATGACACGCTCGGTGAGCTCGATGATCGATTGCATCCCGCGGGTTTGTTGATCGCCGCCGAGCCATTTCAACGGGGAAATCCAAAATGTGAAACCGCGGCCGCTTTCGGCGTTGCCCAGAACGATGGTCTGGGGGTCGGTCTCCACCCACAACGCATCCTCGGCCAGCACGTGGGAGAGCAGTTCGCAAACTTCAAGCGCCTGGGTGAGCAACTCGACGGCAGCCTCCGCCGGCAGCGGGCCGCGCTGGAGAATGGGCTCGAGCACATCGCCCTCGATCCACTCGGTGGCGATGAAAGGGATGCCATCCACCGGATCGCAGCCACCGCTGATCACCGAGCGCAGCGCCGGATGATGCAGCCCGGCCAGACGGCCAAGCGCGATGTTGTAGGCAGTCTGTTCGTCCTCGAGCAATCCTCCTCCATGTGCCCCGAAGGGAAAAAACCGCCGCACCGCCACCGGGCGGCCGGTCTCCGTGTCCAGCGCGCGAAACACCACGCCCGACATATCCTGAAGGATGAGGTCTTCGATTTGGAAACGGCGGTGCACTGGATTTCTATATCATGAAATCACGCGCTGGCAAAGACCGCTTGGCCGTGACATGAAAATCACCGGTCATTCGGCGGCAGCTGGGCGAATACCACTTGCGGAAATTTTTCCGGCCGGTGGAAATCCGGCTCGCCAGCACCGAGATCCGCCGCCGTGACGAATTTCTGGCCCGGCGAATCGAGGATGAAGGTCACATTCGCGCGTGTCTGCGTCCCAAAATCCAGCCGCGCGCGCAGCAGGTCGAGCGGAATGGCCATTGCGGCGATCCACGCGCCGTCCGGGGCCATGTCGGAAAACGTGGCGACTTCAGGCATCGCGATGTCGGTTTCCTCGGCACGCACGCGCGGGGCGGTGAGCTCGCAACTCCACCAGGCACCGTTGGGCGCGAGGTTGAACTCGAAATAACGGCCGCTCACCGGATCGGCTAGAAACAACTCCGCCACGTCGTGCCGCCAGAGCTCGGCCAGAAACATTCCGGGGCGCGCCTGTGGATGAAGATCCGCCGCCTTGCGATGGTGCGCGATGAACCACAAGCGCCGCGCATCCATCGCCAGTGAGAAACCCGCCGCCACTTGCAAGGGCGTGCCATGCCAGTCTTTCGCCAGCCCCAAGAGCGGCACGTCGAGCTCGCCCCAATGCAGTGAATCCGTGCTGGTGAAAATCGTCATGCCGGAGATTGGAAGGCCGCCGCGGCAACTGTCGAGACGTGAAAAACCGGCGCTCTGGTGTCAAAATCGGCCGCTAAGAAAAAGATATGCGGAAATTAAGGAAAAACATCGCTTTCCAGATACGTATATGTTTCCAACCGCGCAGGGAAAACTTCCATGGCTCGTCACCGTCCAGGATTCTACAGCACCATCGAATACATCGGCCCTCGTCCGCAGAAGCCGAAGCGCCGTCACTTCTTTGGCGGCTGGGTGATCCTGGTGATCGCGGTGGGAATCGCCTCCTGGTTCGGCCGTCCGCTGGTGCCATTTTTGAAAGCCCAGCAGGGAGTCTCGCTGGAACAGGCGGCATTGCTGATTTCCTCGCTGGAGGAATCCAATCATCCCGGCAGCCAACTGGCCGCCGTCGCACTCGCCCACTCCCATGAGGAGATCGTTTTTGATCCGGCTTACTACAAGATTTCCTACCCGAATGGTGACATCGCGCCCGGCAAGGGATCGGCCGCCGATGTGGTCATCCGCTGCTTGCGCAAACTCGGGATCGACTTGCAACAGGAGGTTCACGAGGACATGGCCGCCAATTTCCGCCTGTATCCGCAGCTTTGGGGTGCGCTTGCTCCAGACAGCAACATCGATCACCGCCGCATCCCGAATCTTGAACGCTTCTTTGAGCGCAAGGGCCAAATCCTCACCGCCTCGCGCAATGCCGCCGACTACCATCCGGGCGACATCGTCATCTGGTCGCTGGCCAATGCCGATAAGCACATTGGCATCGTCGTTCCCGGTCCCGGCAACCGCGCCGGAGAAGCCTGGGTCGTCCACCACCAGGACACCGTGGTGAAATGGGAGGATGTGTTGTTCGATTTCAAGATCGACGCGCATTTCCGCTATCCCGTGGAGGAGCAGGATTGAGAGGTTGAAAAAGCACGAGGCGCAGGAGAAAACGCAAACCGCTTGCATTAATCTTTTTGCTGCATCAGTTTCTCCGGCGTGAGAACAAGCATCTTTTCTGGCATGGCCGGGCTGCTCGGAGTGGCGGCCGCCGCCGCGGCTCCTCTGCAGGTTTCCGCGCTGCATCCTCTGATGGCGGATCTGGCGCACCAAGTTGGCGGCGAGCGCGTGCGGGTCTTCAATCTGGTCGGCGAGGGCGGCAATCCCCACCGCTACGAACCAAGGCCGGCGGATCTCAAACAAATGCAGGCCTCGGCGCTGGTGCTGGCCGGCGGCAAGAATCTCGAATCGTATCTCAATCGTTTGGAATCCACTCTCAGCGGCGTCACCATCATCGAGGTCGGCCGCACGATCCCGTCTCTGACGGTCGGCAAGGACGCGGTTTACACCTGCTGCCCATCGCATGCCGCAGGCACGCTGGACCCTCACTGGTGGCACGGCATCGACAACACGCGCCGCGCCGCCCGGGTCGTGGCGCAGGCATTTGCGGAAAAGGACCCTGCCGGAAAGGATTACTACGCGGCCAATGCCAGCGCCTACGGCAAGCGGCTCGATGCGTTGAAAAAGTGGGCCAAGTCGGAGCTTGGCAAGGTTCCGCGCGGCCAGCGGAAACTGGTCACCGCGCACAATGCTTTTGGATATTTCGCCAAGGAATTCGGCTTTGAAGTGATCGCCGTGGCCGGCCTGACCAAGGAGCAGAACACCACTCCTCAGGAACAGGCGAAGACCATCGAATCGGTGAAACAATCCGGCGTGAGCGCCGTGTTTCCCGAACACGGAGCGGGCACCAAATCATTGCAAGCCATCTCCAAGGCCACCGGCACGAAGATCGGCACGCCACTCATCGCCGATGGCAACGGCACAGGCAGCGAAGCGGGTTTCGAGGCCATGATCCGCCACAACGTGAACGCGATCACCGAAGCTCTTGCCGCACCATGAGCGCAATCCGCTGGCTCACCTCCCCTCTCGCCGGCACCGCAGGTGTGCTGGCCGGGCTCTGCCTGATTTCCATTCCTCTGCGCAAGCTCACATCCGCCCCACCGCTGCCCGCCGTGCAGGCCGTGCCAGTGGTGGTATCCGCCACGGAAATTTCCGCCGTGCTGCGGATCAAGTCTCTCGCTCCGGCAAAACGCCTCACCTTGAAAACCACCGATGGCACCATCCTGTTAGATAAACCGCTGCCGGAGGCCGGCGAATCCGAGCACGATGTGGCGCTGCGATTCACCGATGGCGAACTTGATGTCCTCTTGCACGCGGACTTCGGCGATCACCCGGCCGAAACCGCGGTGTTCCTCACGGTGATGCCGGACAGCCATGAGGAGCAAACCCGCTACGCCACCGGCAGCGGCGTCATCGAGGAAACCCTGCGCTACGAGTGGCCGCACGCCCATTGAAACCATGGTCAATCCCGCCCATGAATCCTGCGCCCATTGCGGCCACCACCACGAACTCCAGGTGGAGGGCCTCGCGGTGCGTTACCGCGAGGTGGACGCACTGCGAGATGTTTCATTTTCCACTTCCTGCGGTGCCTGTGTCGCGTTGATCGGCCCGAACGGAGCGGGCAAGAGCACCCTGCTCAAAGCCATCGCCGGACTGCTGCCCGTCGCCGCCGGCAGCATCCTCTGGCGCGGCACCAAAGTGGCGCGCTGGAGCCGCGAGATCGCCTATCTTCCGCAACGCGAGAATGTCGATTGGCAGTTTCCCATCACCGTGCGCGGCGTAGTGCGCATGGGCCGTTTCCCGCAGGCCGGATGGTGGCGGCCGTTTTCCAAAACCGACGAAGCCGCGGTCTGCCGCGCCATCGATATGATGGGGCTCAAGGAGCTGGAACACCGCCAGATCAGCCAGTTGAGCGGCGGCCAGCAGCAGCGCGTGTTCCTCGCCCGCGCGCTGGCGCAGGAGGCCCACGTGCTTCTGTTAGACGAGCCGTTCACCGGCCTCGACCGCCCGTCGAAAGCCGCTCTCGCGGAAACCTTGAAACACATCACCGAGGAAGGCCGCCTGGTCATCGCCTCGCATCATGACATGGACACCGTGCGCGACATTTATGACGAAGTCCTGCTGTTGCGCCGCAGGGCGGTCGCCTTCGGACCGGTGGCGGAGGTTTTCACCGAGGAAAAACTCAACGAAACCTTCGGCAACGATGGAAAGGAGGCCGCATGATCGAGTGGTTGATGGAACCGTTCCAACATTCCTTCAACCAGCGCGCCATCCTCGCCGCGCTGCTGATCGGCTGCACCAATGGTTATGCCAGCGCTTTTGTCGTGCTGAAGAAATCCGCGTTGAAGGTCGGTTCCCTGTCGCATGCGCTTCTGCCCGGCATCGCGGTGGCCATCCTGGTGGTGGGCTTGCACGAGTGGAGCGCGTTTTTGGGCAGCTTGTTCGCCGCGCTGCTCATCGGCCTCGGCTCGCTGGCGGTCTCGCGCGGCTCGCGGCTCGATCAGGACTCGGCGCTGGCCATCCTCTACACCGCGGCATTCAGCGGCGGCATCATCCTGCTGCGCCGCATCGGCGTGACCCAGGAAATGGATGAATGGCTGTTCGGAAACATCATGGGCCTGCGCGACAGCGACCTGTGGACGAACTTCTGGATCTCCTTCGCCGCGCTCGGCGTTCTAACAGCCCTGCACCGGCCGCTGCTCATGACGCTCTTCGACGCCGAGGTGGCGGCCACGCTCGGCGTGCCGGTGCGCGCGCTCAACTACCTGCTGCTCGCCGTGCTCATCGTGGTGTTGATTTCCTCGCTGCAAGCCGTCGGCTGCATGCTTGCGGTCGGCCTGCTGGTCACCCCGGCGGCAACGGTTTATCTTCTAACAGACTCTACCCACGCCATGTTCTGGGGCGGCGCGCTGCTCGGCGGGCTGGCCGCCGCCTTCGCGGTGCTGGCCGGCTGGTGGCTCAACATCGAGCAGGGTCCCGCCATCGTGCTGGTGCTCGGCGCGGTGTTCGCCCTCGCCTTCCTTTTCAGCCCGAAATACGGCCTGATCGCGCGCGCCACAGTGGCCCGGGTGTCCCGCCGGGAGCCAAAATGAGATCCTCTGATTTTCCGGATGATGTGGGACTGGTGTGACGTAAGATTCAATCGCGGTTTCCCGTTCCGTCTCGTGGATGCCCGCGGAGTGGAATACGATCCGGTGACCGGCAAGCTCTTCGTCACCATGTTCGGCTACAGTAATTTCTCCGTCCGGCTGATGCGGTTCGACCGGACCACGGGTGCCTTGGAGGCGAACACGAGTTTCTGGCATGGCGACGACATTTTGCTCACCAATTCAGGCAATCTGCGGGTCGGCAGCCGGACCATCCCGCCAACCATTTTCGCTCAGGACCTGACGCAGGCTGGAGGCCTGAACGGCGGATCTCAAATGTTCGTCACGCAACTTCTTCCCCAGTTTCCACCGCCCAACCAGCCGCCAACGCTAGTTGCTCCTGAATCCACTTTTGCTGAATGCGGCAACCCACTGGATCTGACCGCCCTGGTTTCCGATCCGGATGGTGATGCCATGACGGTCGTGTGGACCTTGAATGGCACGGCCGTTCAGACCGATCAGTTGCCCGCCAGTTCTCCCGGCACTTCCTTCAGCGTTGCCATCTCGATCCTCTGCCCACTTGGCACCAACACCCTTGAAATTGCCGTCAGCGATGGATCCCATGCAATTTCGGGAACGACCGTCATCACGGGTCGACACCACTCCGCCTGAACTCACCGATCTGGCGGCTTCCGCAACGGTTTTGTGGCCTCCGGACCACCGAATGGTCGAGGTGGATCTTTACGCCTCGGTCACGGACGCATGCTCCCCGGCCACACACCGCACTGTTCACGGGCCCGTTAGGCCGTCGTCGCCTGCCACTCCACTTCCTTGGCGTCCTTCCAGAGGTCTTCGAGGCCGTAGTAATCGCGCAGTTCCTGGTGCATCACGTGGACCATCACGTCGATGAAATCCAGCACCACCCAGCGGGTGTCGGCCTTGCCCTCGGCATGCACGGGTTTCACGCCGTGCTCCTCCTCCACCTTGCCGGCCACGTCGCGCAGGATGGCGCGGAGCTGCGGCATCGAGGTGCCGGAGCACACGACCATGTAGTCGGTGAGATTGGAGAGTCCGCGCATGTCCCAAATGCGGATGTTTTCCGCCTTGGTCTCATCCGCCGCCTTCGCACACGCCACGGCCAGTTCTTTTCCTTGGATCGACATAATTTTTCCGCTCGGGGGGCGGCACCATAGTTCAAGCCACCCGGGGCACCAATCTAAAATGCGCGGTGAAAGAATCCGCAGCCGCCGGACGTAGGAATCCCGCCATTGCCGGGGCTTGCCTTGGCCCCCGGCATGGCTAAAGTCCCCACGAAATTCATGAAGCGCCGCCTTATTTCCACAGCTGGGATTCTCCTCTCCGCTTCCGCAGCCACCGCAGCCACCGCCGCGGAGGCCGAGCCGGCATCCACGCAGATGGACTTCCTGGAAATCGTCGCCGCCGGCGGCATCATGATGTATCCGCTGGCCCTGCTCTCGGTCATCGGTGTGGTGCTGGTGCTCATTTACCTGCTCACCATCCGCCGCAACGCGGTGGTCAGCGACCGCTTCATGGACGCCGCCGAGGCGATGATCCGCAAGCGCGACTACCTCGGCCTCATCGCCTACTGCCACCGCCAGAACGAATGCATGGCGCGCGTGACCCAGAAGACGCTGGATTTCCTGACCAAATACCCGATGGCCTCCTTTGGTGGCGTGCGCGAGGTGGCGGAGGCCGAGGGCTCGCGCCAGGCCGGCCTGCTCAGCTCGCGCATCACCTATCTGGCGGATATCGGCGCGATCGCCCCGATGGTGGGCCTCCTTGGCACGGTGCTTGGCATGATCAAATCGTTCCTCCAGATCTCTGGCGGCGATGTCTCAGGCGTGCGCCAAATGGAGCTCGCGGAGGGGGTTTCCGAAGCGCTCATCACCACCGCCGCCGGCCTGATGATCGGCATTCCGGCGCTGGTTTTCTACTCGTTGTTCCGCGGCCGGGTGCAGAAATACATCGCCGAGTTGGAAGCTGCCGCCACCCACCTGATGGCACTGCTCCACTCGCAGGTCGAGCGCCAGCAACCGCAGCCTGCGCACACGGCCGCGCAGCGCACCCGCGAGGACTACGCCATGCCAATCCCCTCGCCTCTCGGCGGAGAGCGCCCGGATCTCCAGGGCATCTGACCTTTTTCCCCACTCATGAAATTCTCCAGCCGTCAGCCGGAGCCTGCGGGCATGCAATTGGCACCGATGATCGACATCGTGTTCCTGCTGCTCATTTTCTTCATCGTCACCTGGCAGTTCAGCCGCTCGGAAACCGAGCTCAGCGTGTCGGTGCCCACGGCCGAGGAAGGTGCCGAACCCGAGCGCCAGCGCGGTGAAATCATCATCAACGTGCTTTCCGACGGCGCCATCCGCGTCGAGGGAGTCACGGTGGACCTGATCCAGCTTCACGAAAAACTCGCGGCCATCGCCCGCCAGTTCGAGAACCAGCCGGTGCGCATCCGCGGCGATGGCGGCGTGGCCTACCAGCGGATCGTCGAGGTGATCGACACCTGCCAGAAAGCCGGCATCTGGAACATCTCCTTCGCCACCCAGCGGCCGACTCCCGCCGAATGAGCCGCCCGGAAAACCCACCACGCTTCCACCTTTGAAACGCACGCTCGCCATCGCCCTGCTCCTCGCCTGCCCCGTGGCCGCCCAAGCCCCGCGCGCCGAGCCGGTGGATCCCACGCTCGCCCCGGATGCCGGCAATGATTTCTTCCTGCGCGGGAAAAACCTCTACGATTCCGCCCAGCGCGCCACCGACCTGGAAAACCGCGGAGACTTGTATCAGCGCGCGGCGCAGATTTTCTCGGAATACCTCACCGCCTTTCCGAACCACCCGAACGCCGAAATGGCATGGTGGTATCTCGGCAACAGTTATTATCAATCCGGCCAGATCGAGGAAGGCAAACGCTGCTTCGGCACGTTGATCAACGGCTACGCCAAAGGCAAGTGGGCCGCCGCCGCCGCCTACACGCTCGCCGCCGATCATTACAACAAGGGTGAGTATGCCTTCGCCGCGCCGATGTTCGAGCGCTACGCCGCCAACGCCGCGAAACCCGAGGAACGCCCGCGGGGCAACTACTTCGCCGGAAACAGCTACCGGCTGCTGGGCCGCGACCGCGAAGCCATCGCCAGGTTCAACATGGTCATCGAGGATCCCGCCGGCGGTTTGTTCGCACCGCAGGCCAAGGTCGCGCTCGGCCACCTCACCCTCAAGGCCGGCAAGCCCGAGGAGGCGCTCGGTCGTTTCGAGGAAGTGATCGCCGCACCCTACACGCCGAAAGTTCGCGGCGAGGCCGCCCTGCAGGCCGCGCTCATCGCCACCAAACTCGGCAAGACCGATGTCGCCGACCGCTATCTGGCATTGATCATGCACACCGAGGGAATGGAGGACTTCCGCGCCGACGCGCAGACCGCGCAGATGAGCAACCATTTCGCGAAAAAGGAATACAAGGAAGTGATCAACGTCTTCCGTAGTGGCTCGGTGAAAGCCGCTGGCGAAAAGGAGGCCGCGCGGCTGATGATCGCCGCCCGCGCCCACATGCGGCTCAAGCAACCCAGCGAGGCGCTGGTGCTTTTCCGCGAGGTCGAAAAACTCGTCAAACCGCAATCCGATCTCGCCTTCCAGGCATCCTACTACCGGCTGCTTTGCTTCTTCCAGATCGAGGGCCGCCACGTGCCCGACCAGGTGGACGCGTTCCTCCAGCTCTATCGGAAATTCCGGCCGGAAGACTCGCGCATCCACACCGCCCTGATGATGAAGGCGGAGACCTTGTTCGCCAACAAGCAGACCGCTGAGGCCGCCAAGGTTTACAACGAGATCAACGCCGCCGCCGTCAGCGAAAAGAACCGCCCCGGCCTGCTCTATCAGCGCGGTTGGTGTCTGGCGGAGGCCGGCGATCATCCGGGCGCCATTCGCTCGCTCAGCGAGTTCATCAGCCGTTACCCGGATGACCCGCGCGTGCCATCCGCGCTGGCAAAGCGGGCAAAGGCTTACGTCGATAGTGCCGAACCGCAGAAGGCGATCGCCGATTTCGACCGCCTCACCGCCGCCGGCTCGCCGGAAGAGCTCGTTTCCTACGCATGGCTCGAATCCGCCCGCATGCGCCGCGCGGAAAACAACATCCCGGACATGATCGCGCGCTATCAGGGATTGCTGCAAAACGTCGGCAACCTCAGCGAGAACCTGCAAGGCGAAGCCAACTATTGGATCGGCTGGGGCATGGTGAAAACCAATGCCGCCAAGGACGCCATCGCCTATCTTGAAAAAGCCCGCACACTGCGTCCGGACGCCTACCGCAAACACGCCGGCATCCTGCTTGCACTCGGCTATTTCGCCTCGCAGGACGCGGCCAAACTCACCTCCGAAATCAACCTCGCCATCGAAGGCGGATACGATTCCGACATCCCGGAGCAAATCCTCCAGTGGACCGGCATGCAGGCCTACAACGCCGGCGACTACGCCATGGCCGCCAAATGCCTCAGCCTCATCGCCAACCCCGAGGAACCCCGCGCCACTCCCAAGGAAGTCTGGCGATACCTCGCCAAATCCCGCCTCGAAACCGGCGATGCCAAGGGCGCGCTCGAAGCCGCCAACCACGTGCTCGAAGTCGAGGACAACCCCGCATGGAAGGCCGACGGCCTGCTCGACCGCGGCCGCGCCCTGCTCTTGCTCGACCGCGCCGCCGAGTCCCGCACCGCCGCCGATGAAGCGCTCGCCCTGCGTCCGCAGGGCCGCACCAGCGCCGGTCTGCGCATTCTGTTAGGCGATCTCGAAATGAAAGCGGGCGATTCCAAAAAAGCCTCCGCCGAATATCTCATCGTCGTCAACTTCCACGAGGACAAGGATCTCAAGCCGCTCGCGCTTTCGAAACTCGTCACCGCCCTCGAAACCCAGGGCGACAAACCGGAGGCGATGAAATACCGCCAACAGCTCAAGTCCGGCTTCCCCGATTGGAAAGCACGGTGAACCAGTAGCCGCGAGCGACATTGCTTGTTGTCGGGCAGCTCCTGAACCAACGCAGATGCCATCCTTGATGGAAAGCGGCTTGCACTCAAATTTCACAACGGAACCTCCAAAATGGATGTTTTCAAAATCGGTTTCCACAACGGAACCCCCGATTTCCACAACAAAGCCACCACTTTCATCAACGGAGCCCCAAGAAACCTCGTCATTGCCGGGAAAATCATTGTTTTCATAATCAGTTTCTTCTGCGAAACCCTAATCCTCCCTGAAAACGGCTGAATTCATCGTGGCTGGAACAATTTGTTCCGGTTTCCCCGTGTTCCGCCCCATCCCCCTCCTGCCCATTCCCACCTGGCAATCTCACCCGCTCCAAGGAAACCGCCCGCCTCACCCCGCGACGACCGCCTCCACACCCTCAATACCCGCCGCTCCACCCTCATCGATACGGAGGTGGGCATTCTCGATTCCGCAGCGCTTTTCTTGATTGGCAGTTCCTTCATGGCGGCCTAAAACCCGCTCCATGAACGGAATTCCCGGAGAAGTAGCCTTCACTGCCGCATTTGCCCCGGTTGAACCGCACGCGGTTGTTACAGGACAAATGCCGCACGCTACTTATTAACGCTGCAGAATAAATATGATCGGAGAACTGGGTGAACTTTACGATTGGCTGCGAGCCGGAACCGCCGGCTGGCGTTTCATCTTCATGCCATCCTATAGACAGCAGATCATTTCCGGCTGGAGATTCGAGCGTTGGTATTACGTCACTTGGGACATCGTCTGCGGACTTGCTGGCATTGCCTTCTCTTTACTCATCGTATTTGGACTCGCCTACATTATCCGAGACTTGACCACATGAGAACCCGTAGCCGAACCATTGCTTCCAACGGGATCATGCCAGCAGAGCTGAAACGCCCCATGCTTTCCTCACGAGCTGTAGAAGATCGCCGAAGCAGGACGTTCTGCAAAGATATTGACGACTGATCGCAGTCTGCCCCCGCTGGAATTTTGGTGGTTTTTTCCCCGATAACGGCTTTGTTTGCCGCTCCGCTCGCCACACTTCCATGACCCCGCCATCCGCCACCACCGCCAAATCACCCAAGCGCAAGCCCGCCAACTCATGGAGTCCGGAACAATCCGCCGAACTCTACGGCGTGGAATCCTGGGGCCACGGATTCTTCGGCGTCAATAAGAAGGGCCACGTCACCGTCCGTCTTGAGGACGACGAAGCGACCAAGGAAGTCTCGCTTTTCGAAGTGATCGAGGGCCTGCGCGACCGCGGCACACACCTGCCGGTGCTGCTTCGTTTCCGCGATTTGCTGCACTCGCGCATCACCGAAATCAACGAGTCGTTCCGCAAGTCGATCAAGGACCTCAACTACCGCGGCGAATACCGCGGCGTCTATCCGATCAAAGTGAACCAGCAGCGGCAGGTGATCGAGGAGATCGCCGAGTTCGGGAAGAAATATCACTACGGCCTGGAAGCCGGCTCCAAGCCCGAGCTCATCGCCGCGCTCGCCCACATGCACGATCCGGAAGCCTATATCATCTGCAACGGCTACAAGGATGAGGAGTTCATCGACCTCGCGCTGCATTCGCAGAAAATGGGCCTGCGCATCATGCTCGTGCTGGAAATGCCCAGCGAGCTGGAGCTCATTCTCGAACGCTCGCGCAAGATCGGCGTGCTGCCGAATCTCGGCGTGCGCGTCCGGCTTTCCACCCGCGGCTCCGGCCACTGGCAGGACAGCGCCGGTGACAAGTCCGTCTTCGGTCTCAACGCCGCACAGGTGATCGGCGTCGTGGATCACCTCAAGGAGGCCGGCTACATCGGTTGCATGAAAATGCTGCACTATCACCAGGGCTCGCAGATCCCCAACATCGCCGCGATCCGCGAGGGCGCCACCGAGGCGGTGCGTATGTATTGCGACCTCGTCAAGGAAGGCGCGCCGATGGGCGTGCTCGATATCGGCGGCGGCATGGCGGTCGATTACGACGGCTCACACACCAACTTCCACTCTTCCTGCAACTACTCGGTCGCCGAATACTGCACCGACATCATCGAGGTTGTTTCCCAAATCTGCGACAAGGTGGGAGTCGCCCATCCCAACCTGATTTCCGAAAGCGGCCGCGCGGTCGTGGCCTACTACTCGGCGCTGGTCTTCAACATCCTCGATGTCACCAGCGCCCAGACCAGTGAGTCCGCTCCGGCGGTTCCGGAAAACCCGCCGCAGAACCTCGCCAACCTCATCGACGTCAACAAGACACTCAGCAAGAAGAACCTCCAGGAAAGCTTCAACGACGCCGTCTATTACCGTGACCAAATGCGCGCGCAGTTTTTCTACGGCAGCGCCACCCTGCGCGAACGCGGCCTGGCGGAAGCCTGGTTCTGGCACATCATCACCCGCATCTCCAAACTCATCGCACTGCTCGATGACATCCCCGAGGATCTCCGCGAACTATCCTCCACCCTTGTCGATTTCTACTACGGCAACTTCTCGCTCTTCCAATCACTGCCCGACTCCTGGGCCATCGACCAGTTGTTTCCCGTCATGCCCATCCACCGGCTCGACGAGAAACCGCGCCAGCGCGCCGTGCTCGCCGACATCACCTGCGACTGCGACGGCAAGATCGACCGCTTCATCGACAAGGAGGACGTCGCCAAAATCCTCCCGCTGCATGAACTCAAGGCGGACGAATCCTACTACGTCGCCGTCTTCCTCGTCGGCGCCTATCAGGAAACCCTCGGCGATCTTCACAACTTGTTAGGTGATACCAACGTCGTCGGCGTGCATCTTGAAAAAGGCAAACCGGTTTACACTCACGAGGTGGAGGGCGACACCGTGGCCGACGTGCTCACCTACGTCGAATACGACCCGAAGGAACTCGTTTCCAAGTTCCGCAACTTCGCCGAAAAAGCCGTCACCGACGGCCGCATCTCACCCAAGGAGCGCCGCGAGATTCTTGATCTCTACCGGGAGGGCCTGGCAGGCTACACGTATTTCGAATCTTAGGGGTTCGCCGGCATTTCCGGGCTTGGGCTTTTCGTGCGCGTTGCTTTGGCGTGCGTCCCGCGGCAAGGCCGCGCCATCTGGGAGAACATCGAAATGGAGGCGAACCGAAAAGATCTTGTCGTCGGACGACAGATCCAAAGTCACCCGGAGCTCAATCCAAAGTTACTTGGAGCACCTGCTTGGTTACGCCAGCAGGCACTTCCTTCCGACAAGCTTTTCTCGACCGCTTGGAGGGGCGTAAGCCTGGTGGTGCGTGAGACGTGGTTTTGGTGATGCCACTGGATTTGGGATGCGAGCAGCTCGTTGGCTTGCTCACTGCTGCCGACCGATTCCATGGCTAAGTGCGCGGGAAGCCTCGCTGCGTTCACCCATCAATGTCAATCGTCTCAAGGAGATGCCCGGATCTCTTCCGGAGGCGCCACGAATTCATCCACCGCCCGGTAGTCGATGCGGTCTTTCAGCGGGTTCTGATAGAAGAAGACATAGGAGCGGCTGCGCGTGAGCACCGGCCAGCGCATCGTGCGCATCACCCGGTCGCCGCCTTCTTCGCGGACGTTGAAGGCGACCTTGAAGCTGCCTTCCGAGAAATCACCGCTGGGGCGCACCTTTTTGCCTTCATCCGGGGCCAGTTCAAAGTCGGTATCGCCTAGCAGCCTGCTTCGTGCCGGTCATCTTGCACATGCGGGCGGACCGAAGCCCCGACCAACCTCATAGCAGGAAATTGCTTTTGGGGTGAAGGCCGTTGAGAAAGCTCATGTGGGGACCGGAGGGCGGGGAAATGGGGGTTGCGGGGAAAAGGGGGTTGCGGGGGGAAAGGGGAGTTTGGGTAAAGCCGAAACGCTGAAAACTGAAACGCTGAAAGGAAGAATGCTCCGCAGAACTCCGGGATTTGGCGGAATCGGGAGAATCCACGGCAGTTTTCATTCGCAGCGAGCGTAGCTCTCCAGACCGCTTTGCCAAGATTCTTTTTGGCTGCGTTTGTTTTTTGATATCGCCGGGCGGGGTCATGTATATTTGAGAATCAGGATGCGCTCGTCGTCCAAATGTATTTCCTCGGGTTTCCATGCCTGGCTTTGGTCGAATCCTTCGGGATCGGGAATAGATGGGTCCCGGGGCGAAGAACCAGTCGAGATCCGGTTCTTCGTCGGGGATTCATGCCTTAATAGCCTGCCAGGGTGGTTCGATTGGACTCCTCGTGATGCTAACTCACAGCTCGAAAAACTCCGCGTCGAATTTCGTCATGACGTATGGAAACGGCGGTTCAAGTCCTGCCGCCTGCTCCGCTTCCTCCTCTTCCTTGCCGAGGCGTTTGGCGAGAAGGCGCTCTTCCTTGTTCAGCCCGAAGCCGTCTTTGGTTTCCTCGCTCATAGCGACCAGAACCTCCCTGCCAGATTGCGGTTTCTCAATACTTGGAGCGCGGCGTTGTACGCGTCGTTGCCCGGTGCGAGCAGGGTGCTGAATATCGAATCGGCGATGCCGCCCGCCAGCATGGTCTGAATGCGGATCGGCTCGACGGGCGTGGGATCGGGGATTTTCTGCGGCGCGTGGGCGAGGTTCCAGAACTGGTCGTGTTTCACGAACGCGGTCCAGGTGTCATCCATCGGCAGGTCCGGCGAAAATTTAGGAGGGGATAGGAAATAGATGGTGGCAATTCTGATGACATCAAACTCGGGGTCGGTTGCCGATTGCAGCAGGTCGCCAAGATCGACCTCGGCGCGCGGCACGCATTTCGGGGTCACGTCCAGCCACGGGCGTTCGCGCTCCTTCGTGGACCTCGCATAGCGGATCGTGAGCAGCGCGGCGAAGCTGTCGGTCAGCGGATTGCCTTTCGTGACATCCAGCTTGGCTGCGGGACGGTCCACGTAGAGCACCACGTCGCAGGCCCGCAGGATCGGCGCTTCGCTGTCGCTTTCATATTGCACCTCCTGCACGCCGGAATTGAGGTTGCCCTGGAACACGACCTTTTCCTCGGTCACGCCGAATTGCAGGAAGAACTCGGGCACGGCCTCGAACTGGAATGCGAAACCACCGCTGCCGTTGGAGGTCATCGACTCCGCATCCGCCCCTTTGCCGATGATGCGGGTGGAGGGCACGAGGATGTGCGGCGACTCGGTGATGAGCGCATTCACGCTTTGCTTCTTTTCAGGACGCTTGCCGGTTTCCTCCTCGATCCGGAAAAGAGTGCGGTGGGAGGCGAGCATCGCCATGGTCGCAATCTCAGGTTCCACCCCGTTGACGAAGCCGGGGCGGATGCGGAACACCCAGCTTGCCGCCGCCTCGCTCCATTCCGGCACAATCGTCCACGGATGCACCCAGCGGCGGGACGTTCTCACACACCGCAATGGCAGCCGCCGCGACACCTCGTCGATCATGGCGTTCCATGTCCGGTGATTGATGATGGGAACCTTGCGCTTCATGTCGGAATGAAAAGATGGCGGCCGACGGCTTTCGCGTCCGGGTCTTTCTTGAGATCGGCTTCGCTCGGTCGGCGCTCCTGGAACTCATAGCGGATGTTGTGATGGACGATCTGGAACACCTCCTCGATGGAGCCGCCGTCGCTGGATGCGCGGAGGAA
>CAXNHR010000036.1:0-17880 GCA_964202135.1 Luteolibacter sp.
GATGTCATGGGACAGCATCGCCGCGTAAACACCGGGATATATCAACTGCTCGCAAAAAAGTCGCAATCGCCATTCTCCCGAAACGACCTCAGGGCCTCGCAAAATCAAGGCTCAGGGCGCGCCGCGCCCAGTCTGTGGGACGGCAGTGAAACCAATTCAATTTTCCCTAATTTCGAACCTTGTTCTCAGCCCCTTGCATGCCGGTCTTGTCCCGCTCGGCGAGCACGTGGACATTCGTTCCCATTTCATCAATGGCACATGGAGCAACGTCCTGCGCGTGGATAGCCGCCCCGCTCCCTATGATCCGGCTGAGGCGTTCCTGCCGCTCTCCGACAAACCCATTGCGAGCGATCCCACGATCTCGGGTGCGCGCCAGATCCAGCCAGGCTCCTCTTCCTTCGCCTTCACCGGCGCGCAGCCAGGTGATCCTATCTGGACTGCGGTTCAGGGCACTCCCGGCATCGGCGAGGCTTGGCCGGGATTTGACAATGACCAACCCTCCGGCACCTTCGGCTCCTACATTCCCGACGATCTACGGGTGTCCCAAATGAACCCGCGCCCGTGGATCAAGATCACGCTGGCGGGCTATCAGCCGCCGCCCGGAAAAACCTCCCATTTTTCACTCTGGAACTCAACCAGTGGAAAACCGCCGACGGTTTGGATGTCCACCTTCGGCTCCAATGTTGAGAATGCCTATTACTATGCGGAGGGATCTCATGTTCATAACTGGTGGGGTTTCACCGCGCAGGGCATCCACAAGGTTAGCTTGCAATCATCCGCCTTTCTCGGGCCAGGTGCCACCAATCCCACCGGCCCCGGTGATCCATTCACCGTAATTCTCGCCGTTGGCACCGTGGCCCACTGGCAGGCGGAATGGTTCACTGCGGCCGAACTGGACGATCCAGCGGTTTCCGGACTTTCTGCCGATGCCGACGGCGACGGTCTTTCCAACCTGATCGAATACGCCTTCGGCACCCACCCCAAGTCGGGCGCTGCCGCGCCAGTCGCCGCTGGCCTCGGCATGCCGTCGTTCTCACTGGTTGAGGAAAACGGCACGGTCTATCAAACTCTGACTTATCCGCGCCGGCGTGTGGGATTGCGTCTGGATCCGGAAATCTATCAGGCGCTGTTTGCCGAAAGCCCGGCCGGCCCGTGGACAGACGCCAGTGTGACCGCCAGCGCCGTGGATTTCGCCCCACCCCATGACGCATTGAATACGGATTGGGAGCTCGTGACCAGCCGCCGCCCGGTTCCTCCCGGTGCTTCATCCGGGTTCGGCCGGGTGGCGGTGACTCCCGGAGATGGCTTCGCGGGCCAGCCCGAGTGATGGGACCGCGCCGCACTGCATTTAAAAGGAGAAGTTGTAGGCGCTATCGTGAGACCGCGATCTATCGCGAAAGGACGTCCATTCCCGCCTGCTCTCCGAGCAAGCCTACGTTCTGAGGATTCAACTGTTTCCTGCCTTCCTCATTTTGTTCCTTCCCAGGGTAGGGCTTGATGGATCGCGGAATGATGGCAGTTTCCACCTCGATGCCCATCATCCTTGCCTCCGCCTCACCCCGACGCCGCGAATTGTTGGAACGCGCGGGCGTGGTTTTCGAAGTCATGCACTCGCCGGCGGAGGAAATCCACGACGCCTCGATCGCGCCGGAGCGCCTTTGCGAGATGAATGCCGCGCTCAAGGCGGAGGCGATCGCCGCACTGCGGCCGGATGCCACGGTCATCGGCTCGGACACGCTGGTCTTCATCGACGGCGAACCACTCGGCAAACCGGCGGATCTGGCTGAGGCGCGCGCCATGTTGCGGCGGCTTGCAGGGCGGGCGCACTTCGTTTGCACGGGCGTCTGCGTGATCTTTCCGGACGGGCGGCGCGAGGTTTTTCACGACACCACCGAGGTGGACTTCCTGCCGCTCGACGAGGCGGCGATCGGGGATTATCTAACGGTCTCCAACCCGCTCGACAAGGCTGGTGCCTACGGCATCCAGGAATCCGGCGAGCGCATCATCTCCGGCATCCGCGGCAGTTATGAGAATGTGATGGGCCTGCCGGTGGAAATGGTGCTGGAGGCCTTGTCACTGGAAACGGGTTGCGGTGATGGCCATCGCGGGTGAAGAATCTTCCATGGAGCAGCGGCGACGGTATCCACTCATCTTCAATCCCAAGGCCCGCAGCCAGAAGGGTGGACGCGTGCTGCGGTTTCTGATGAAACACGCGGACCGCTTCGCGATGTATGCCACCAAGCACGCAGGTGAGGCGCGCGAACTGGCCGCCGCGTTCGCCGCGCGGGGCGAGCCGGTGGTGATCGCAGCGGGTGGCGATGGCACGCTCAACGAAGTGGTCAGCGGCCTGGCCGGCACTTCCACCATCCTCGGTGTGATCCCCGCGGGAACGATGAATGTGTTTGCCCGCGAAATGGGCATTCCTTTCGCTTCGCTCGACCGCGCGCTGGCGGTGATTGACTCCGGGCACATCCGCGAGATCGATTTGTTCGAGGCGAACGGCTCGCCCTTCGTGCAAATGGCCGGAGTCGGCTTCGACGCGCGGGTGATCGAGGAAACGTCCTGGGAGTCGAAAAAAATGCTGGGCCCGCTGGCTTACCTGCTGGCCGCCGTGAAAGTGCTCGGTGAGAAGCCGCCGCAGATGGAGGTGGTCTTCGCGGATGGCCGCCGCGAGCAGGGCGTGGCGGTGCTGGCCGGCAATGGCTCGCTCTACGGCGGGCAGTTCCGGCTTTTCCCCAATGCCGACAACCACGATTCGATGCTCGACGTGATCGTTTACAAGGAGTCCGGCTACAAGGTGGTGCTCGATTCTTTGCGTGGCCTGGCACTCGGCGGCATCGACCTGATGGAATCCACCAGTTATGTGCAAACCGAAGGCTTCACCGTGCATGCCGAGCGGGAGGTGCCGGTGGAGGTGGACGGCGAGTGGGTCGGCCGCTTTTCCGAAGTGTGCTTCAGGGAAACCGCCAGCCGCCTGCGCGTGCTCGCACCGGATGGACCGCTGGCCGGAAACTTCGTGGAAACCCTCAAGTCGCTGCTGCAATGGCCGCGCCGGCAACCGGAACCTGTAACCGCCCGCAGCCTGTGAAACCCGCCACGCGCACCACCATCCGGCGCTGGATCAAGCGGTTCTTTTTTGCCGTGATGGTCATCGTGCTGGCCTTTGTCTCGGTGGTCGCTTACGCCAACATCACCGCCGTCTGGGCATCCCGCGGCCGCATATTTTCCGACGTTTCGAACATCCCGCCCACCAGGGTGGGTTTGGTCTTCGGCACTACCGACCGTGTCGGCGGCCGTGAAAACCTTTACTTCCGCTACCGCATCGATGCCGCCACCGAGGTGTGGAACGCGGGGAAAATCGAGACTCTCATCGTTTCCGGCGACAACCGCTCGCGCTATTACAACGAGCCGGAAAAAATGCGCCAGGCCCTCGTCCGCCGCGGCATCCCGGCCGACCGCATCGTCTGCGACTACGCCGGCCTGCGCACCCTCGATTCGGTGGTCCGCGCCAAGGAAATATTCGGTGCCGATACCGTGCTCTTCATCAGCCAGCGTTTCCAGAACGAGCGCGCCATCTACCTCGCCAAGGCCCACGGCCTCAACGCCTACGGCTATGCGGCCCGTGACGTCGAAAGCCGCGACGGCCTCAAAACCCGGCTCCGCGAGGTCGGTGCCCGCGTCAAAATGTGGCTCGACGTCCACTTCCTCAACACCCGCCCCAGACACCTCGGGGACAGGGAAGAACTGCCGGAGTAAGGGCTTTAGCCGATCTGCTACTCCGCCCGCGCGGAAGACATGCTAAAGCATGAACTCCGGCGCTCTGAATGTGAATGGCCGTGCAGAAAAGGTGTGAGCAATGCGATCTAGCCGAACACTGCGGCGAGCTCTTCCGTGGTGAGGGCCCGCCAGTCGCCTTCATCAAGATCCGGTGGCAGTTTGAGCCCGCCGATGGAGATGCGTTTGAGTGCGGTGACGTGGTTTCCGGCGGCGGCGAACATGCG
Source organism: Luteolibacter sp. (assembly GCA_964202135.1). Lineage (GTDB taxonomy): Bacteria > Verrucomicrobiota > Verrucomicrobiia > Verrucomicrobiales > Akkermansiaceae > Luteolibacter. Next base: position 4,002 of record CAXNHR010000036.1, read on the forward strand.
GCGCACCTGATGGTAGCGGCCCTCGTGCAGGGTGACGAGCGCCTCATTTTCCCCGAGCGCTTCGAAGCCGGCCGGCAACAGGGGTTTGGTCTCGCCATTGAGCAACAATTCGCCGGAAGCGAACAGCGCGCCTTCATGCCCGCCGAGCGGCCGGTCGAGGGTGGCGTGATAGACTTTGTGGCAGTGCGACTTGGGGTGGATGATGCGGTGGAGGAGCTTGCCGTCATCGGTGAGCAGCAGCAGGCCGGTGGTGTCCTTGTCGAGGCGGCCGACGGGATTGAGGCCGGGATTCCGATGGGCGAAGCGCTCGGGCAGGAGATCGTAAATCGTCGCGCCGGGATCGTCCGAGCTGCACGTGTAGCCGTCGGGCTTGTGCAGCGCGATGGTCAACGGAAACGGCGGATCGAGCGGTTCGCCACGGAAGCGGATGCAATCCTGCGGTGGCAAGCTGCCCTCGCCGAGCACCAGCCCTGAGTCATCGGAGACCGCGCCGGAGCGGATCATGCGCTGGACTTCCTTGCGCGAGCCGTAGCCGAGATTGGCGAGAAGCCTGACGAGTTTCATGGGTGGGAGATTCAGCGCTTTTCGGCGAAGAGCAGCTTGTAGGTCGGGTTTTCGGCGGGTTTGCGCCAACTGAGTTTCAGTGAATCCAGTAGTGATTCGTAAGGCAGTTGGCGGTTGGCGACGAGAAATAGTTTTCCGCCACGCCTGAGGGCGGCGGCGGCTGTGGTTAGAAAAGCCCGGCCGAGACCGATGTCGGTGGCCTGGCCGGTGTGGAACGGAGGATTCATCAGGATGGCGTCGTAGGTGCCCGGGATGCCGGCGGCCACGTCGTGCCAGTGGAAGGAAATGTGTGTGGAGTGGCTTTGATCACAGCCAGACCGAACGGCGAGGTTGGTCCGGGCGCAGTCGAGCGCGCGGGAGTCTGCTTCGAACAAGGCGAGTTGTTCGATTTTCCGGCTGCGCCGGAGTGCCGCGTCCGAGAGAAATCCCCAGCCCGCGCCGAGGTCGGCCACGTGGCCGTGGAGGTTGGCTGGCAGGTGGTCGGCGAGAAGTTGCGAGCCGGGATCGATGTGGCCGCTGCTGAAGATTCCGGCCTGGGTGATGAAGCCGGATGCGGGAATTCCGCGGGGGTTTCCGAGTTCCCGCCACCCGGAAAAGATGTCTTCGTTCCATGTGCCATCGTCCACTGCGTGAAAGGCGCGGCACTTGTGTTTCTGAATCGAGGTGATGTTTCCGGTGGCTCTTGCGAGTAGCTTTTCGAAGCGTCCCGCACCGGCGGCATTCGGCATTGCGACGACGATCCGCCCGCCCGCTTGCAGATGGTCACGGGCCATGGCAAACCACGCCAGTGTTTCATCGCGTGACTTGCCTGGCAGCACCAGCACCAGCGGCCGTTTTTCGGGTGGCACATCATCCAGACGTGCGAACCCGGCGCTGTCCCATGTGTCGGCAAGCGGTTTCAGCGGTTGCCAGCCGGTGATCTGCGGCCATGTCTTGATGGCCGGATGTGGCTGCGCGCCAAGAAACAGAGCATGTGACGGACGGCAAGTGTCCGTGCCGGATGGGCCAGCCACCGCCGCCAGCATCAATGTCTCAAGCGCGGCATTCATGCGCGCATGGCTAGCGCATCCAGGGCATGCACACCACCGCAATTCTTCCGCAATCATTTGCCGGATGCGATGGTGTGTGCCTCGCTTGGCGGATCGGGCATGATGGCGTCAATCCCGATGCGCGTCAGTTTTTGGCATCGAGCTGTGTCATTTTTCCACTTCAATGAGACAGGATGACATGATTCCAAGGCCGTGTTTCAGAGCGGCTTGGCATAGGTGTTGCATCGGTTGTGCCAGCCTTGTTCCCAGCGTTTTTCACCGCGCTCCTGCGGTGAGTTTGCGATCCGGCGTGAGAGCACGCGTTTGGACGCGGCGGCGAACTCAGTGGCGGAGGCAGAACCAGCCGGCACGTCCCTCATTTCGCCAAGCACTTGCAGCAGACCCCAGCCGCGGCCATTGTATCGCTCGGACACATTGGTGCCATCACCCTTGAAGTTGACGTAATCGACCAAAGCATAAGTGCCCTGTGGTGTGGTGCCGACTTTCCGGTAGTTGGCTTCAATCCGCTTGCGCTCGGAGGCCGGAGCGGCGGCGAGTATTTTTGTCAGGGCTGCGTGGGAGCGGGCGATGATGAAATCCGTTTGCAGTGAAACATTCGCCGCCAGCCATTTCCTCAAGGCGCTGAGCCGCGGGCCATTGAATTCCTTTTGAAACTCCGCCTTGGTCTTCCACGGGCTATGGCGCTCCAGAGCGACCGGCGGCGGTTTTGCCCCGCGCTTTTTCGCGAAGTCGATGAACAACGGCCAGCTCTCCTGGAAGCGCCCATTGAAACCCGCCGGATACCAGATGAAGTGACCGATGCCCAGAGAGGGGAACCCCTCGCCCGTGTTCCAAGTGGTGAGCCCGTTGACCGTTCCGGCACATTCGTTCTGCCAGATTTTCTTGCCGATCGAGGCCTTCTGGGCGGGGCTCAAATCAGCCGAGAAAACCGATGCGCATGAGGAAAAAAGCGCGATCACAACGGCAATGAAACGGGCAGCTTGCATGGCGGCAGGCTATTGGTATTTTGTGTTGCCGCAAGCTCTCAACCATGTCCCGCATCCCCTGGCAGCAAATCCTCAGTTTCAGCCCGGGCGATCTGGTGAAACTGTTCCTCAGCGCGGCGGTGATCGTCATCGTCAACAAAGTGCAGCTTTTCAGCGATCGCCTCTCCGCCCTGCTGATCGCGCTGCCGCTCACCTCCCTGCTGGCGATGATCTGGATGCACCAGGGCGGGCAGTCCGCACAGCGGGTGGCGAACCATGCGGAGGGCACATTCTGGTTCGTGTTGGCCTCTTTGCCGATGTTTCTGATCCTGCCGTGGATGTTGCGCCACGCCTGGAGCTTCTGGACGGCGCTGGCCGCGAACTGTCTGCTCACGGTGGGGTTTTTCTGGATCACTGTATTTATCCTGCGCCGCTGCGGGATCGACCTGATGCCGAAGTGATTCCCCGCAGGCGCTGGAAATTTTTAAATTTCTTCCGTCGACGCACAGATAAGACTTGTCAGTTTTGCCAATCTCTGTTTTGACCACCGGCCCGGCAGCCATTCCGGGCCCATTCCTGCAAACCATCTGTTTTGAGCGAAATTCATCCGTCCCAGCTTCCAGAAAACGTCATCCCGTTCGAGGAAGCGAAGCCGGTTTCGCGATTTCCCGGTTCTCCTATGAAAAGCGATCTCCTCGACAAGGCCTCTGAAATCGTCACTGATCCGCTGGTTCTGATCAATCTGGTCTCCCAGCGTGTGCGCCAGCTGAACAGCGGCCGTTCCCCCCTCATTCCCACCCGTCCGAGCATGGGCGTGGCGGACATCGCCCTCCAGGAAATCATCGAGGGCAAAATCAAGTTGGTTGAAAAGGCGGAGGCTTGAAACCGCCACTGCCTGACCTCCAAGCGTCGCCATGAGCGCGGAAATCGCCACCAACCGGAAGGCCGGTCGTGATTTTCATATTCTTGAGAAGGTCGAGGCCGGCATCGAGCTCAAGGGCACGGAGGTGAAATCCATCCGGGCCGGCAAAGTGAACGTTTCGGACGCTTTCGCCCGCGTGGAGAACAACCAGGTTTTTCTTTATGGCTGCGACATCCAGCCGTGGGAGACCGCCGGCGAATGGTTCCAACACGCGTCCAAACGGCCGCGCCGCTTGCTGCTGCACAAGCGGGAAATCCTCAAGCTCGCCTCGGCCACCGCCATCAAGGGCTGCTCCCTGCCGCTGCTGCGGATGTATTGGAAAAACCGCCGGGTGAAGGTGGAAATCGGCGTCGGCAAGGGCAAAACCCACTCCGACCAGCGCGAAGATCTCAAGAAAAAGGTCGAACTGCGCGAGGCACAGCGTGAGATGTCTCGCTTCAATCAACGCTGAACTGCAAAGCGCCGGCTGTCCCGCCATGAGAGGCGAACATTTCGGAGTCGCCGGCCTTCACCCCTAGGCCCTTATGGCAATGACAGCCGCATCCTGAGCCCTCATTTATCTTCCCATGCGGGGCCGGAAGTCTAACTTCATCACATGATGCCCGATTCTTCACGGCGTCCCCTGAAGTCACGATCCACCGCCTGGGCGGCATGGTTGGCGGGGAAGCTCGCCAAGACCGGTGCCACGCCCAATGGAATTTCCGCCGCCAGCATAATGATGGCGATGTTAGGCGCACTCGCCTTCGTCGCGGCGGGACGGGAGTGGATCTCTCCGTGGGCCGGATGGTTGCTCGCCGCTGCCTTCACCCAACTCCGCCTGATCTGCAATCTGGTGGACGGCATGGTCGCGATCGAAGGCGGCAAGCGATCCGCGACCGGTGCCATTTGGAACGAGGCTCCGGATCGTTTCGCGGACACCATCCTGCTCATTGGCGCGGGCATCGGCTGCGGCCATCCATGGGCCGGAGCCGCCGCCGCCTGGGCCGCTGTGATGACGGCCTACGCCCGCGCGCCGGGAGCGGAACTCACCGGGAAACAGGATTTCTGCGGACCCTTTGCCAAACCACAAAGGATGGCCGCCCTCACCGCTGCCGCCTTGCTCAGCCCGCTGGAAATGCTCTGGAACGAATTGCCTCCGCTGCTGGCGATCACCCTCTGGATCATCGCCGGCGGTGCGCTCATCACCACATTCCGCCGCTTCCACCGCTTGGCCGCCAGCCTCAAGTCCGCCGCATCATGATCCGGGATGTCATCGCCTGCCTGACCCGCATCGTCACGGGCGTTCACGAAGTCTGCGATCCGGCGCGAATCGGGCCGCCGCGGATCTATTTTGCCAATCACTCGTCCCACCTCGATTTTGTGGTGGTCTGGGCCGCGCTGCCCTCCTATTTCCGCCACCACGTGCGGCCCGTCGCGGGTGCGGATTACTGGGAGCGCGGGCGCATCCGGCGATGGCTGGCACACCGGGTTTTCCATGCGGTGCTCATTCCGCGCGGCAAGGTCTGCCGCGATGACGATCCCATCGGCAAAATGATCGACGCCATGGAGCATGTCTGCGACCTGATCATTTTTCCGGAAGGCATACGCAGCAGCGATGGCAAGGTGGCGGATTTCAAACCCGGCATGCATTCGCTTTCCAAACATTATCCCCAGGCGGAACTGATTCCCGTCTATCTGGAAAACCTCAATCACATCCTGCCCAAGGGCGAGTTCCTGTTTGTGCCGCTGATGGGAAATGCCATTTTCGGTCCCGCCTGCCCCGGCCCTCAGGAGGGCGAAACCCGTCATGATTTCCTAAAGAGAGCGCGGGAATCCCTGCTCGCCCTGTCCGATCATCCCGAAACCAGTTCCCCATGAATCCTGATCGCGAGCTCATTCTGTTAGTCGGAGGCGTGGTTTTCCTGCTTGCCCTCTCCAGCATCATCACCCGCCTGTTGATCCGTCGCAACGGCGGCGTGGTTTCGCCGACACTCGACAATCTCAGCCGCCGTGTCACCGCATGGTGGTGGATGGTCGGCGTGTTTGGCATCTCTCTGGCGCTCGGCAAGAACGGACTGTTCGCACTTTACCTGTTGTTATCATTTCTCGCCTTGCGGGAATATATCACCCTCAGCCCTTTGCCCCGAGGCGATCACCGCACGCTGGCATGGGTGTTTTTTGTCATCCTTCCCCTGCATTACCTGTTCGCGTGGGCTCCGTGGTATGGCATGTTTACGGTTTTCATCCCGGTCTATGCGTTTTTGTTCATCCCGATCCGCTCCGCACTTGCGGGCGATGTGGACCGCTTTCTGGAGCGCACCTCACGCATCCAGTGGGGAGTGCTCACCTGCGTGTATTTCCTCAGCCACCTGCCGATGTTGCTTTATCTCCCGATCATCGGTTACGAAGGGGAAAACGCCAAGCTCCTGTTCTTCGTGGTGCTTGTCACCCAGATGAGCGATGTGTTCCAATACGTGTTCGGAAAAACCATGGGACGCCGGAAGATCGCGCCAAACGTCAGCCCGGGAAAAACATGGGAGGGCCTCATCGGTGGTGGTCTGGCGGCGGTCGCGCTCGGCACTTCATTGTGGTGGGCCACGCCATTTTCGCCGCTTGCCGCCGCGATCATGTCGCTGGTGCTGGTGATGGCCGGTTTCCTCGGAGGGTTGGTGATGTCCGCTGTGAAACGCTCGATCGGTGCCAAGGACTGGGGCCGCGGCATCCCCGGACATGGCGGTGTATTGGAGCGGATGGATTCGCTGCTCTTCGCCGCGCCCGTCTTTTTCCATCTCACCGGCTATTACTTCGGCACCCACATCGCAGCCACCCTGAAATCCCCGGATTGGATCCGTGCGGTGCTCAAATTCTGGATGTGATTTCCACCGGCCCCGCTTGTGCGGTATGCTGGAAAAATCCGGGAATTCGCCAGATCCCACGGACTTGCGAGCAGGGATTGGATGAACCTTTGAAATATCCACCAAACCCGAGCACTAGCAGGCGGAAATCTTCACGGCGGCGACTTTGCCTCCACCGGCGGACGTGCGATCACGGCTCCGGAACCGCCGCTTGTGGTGGCCGGGCGGGTGGAGCGGAATTCGCTCTCACCGGGCAAACCAAGCATGTCTGGAAGCCGGATGCCATCGTCTGGAAGACCGCGCTCCGTTGGCTCGGTTTCGGCGGCGGTGGTCTGCTGAGCGGTTTCCTGTTTTGAAACCGGAGCCTCCTCCACCACCACCGCTTTGGGTGCCGCGCAGGACAACAGCGCCAGCGCGGGAGTCAGTTGGGTGAGGAGGATGAGCTTGTTTTTCAGCATGGGAAAAAATCGTTCTTGGGACGGGGAATGGAGTGTTTACGCGCTTGGAGGCAGGCATCTTGCGGCTGCTTCCGAACACCGCTTCACGGCACGCGCGGGAATTTCGAGAAATCCGGCGGGCGTTTTTCTATGAACGCCTGTTTCCCTTCGCGGCCTTCCTCGCTCATGTAGTAAAGCAGCGTGGCATTGCCGGCGAGGTCGAGCAGGCCCATCTGGCCGTCGCAATCCGCGTTGAGCGCGGACTTGAGACAACGCAGGGCAAGCGGCGAGTGGGCGAGCATTTCGCGGCACCATTTGAGCGTTTCGGTTTCCAGCTCGGCGAGTGGGACCACGGTGTTGACCAAGCCCATGTCGAGCGCCTGTTGCGCGTTGTATTGGCGGCAGAGATACCAGATTTCTCGCGCCTTTTTCTGGCCGACGATGCGGGCGAGGTAACTGGATCCGAGGCCGCCATCAAACGAGCCGACTTTCGGGCCGGTCTGGCCGAAACGTGCGTTGTCCGCTGCGATGGTGAGGTCGCAGACGATGTGCAGCACGTGGCCGCCACCGATCGCGTAGCCGGCTACCATGGCCACCACCGGCTTTGGGAGCGAGCGGATTTTCTTCTGCAAATCCAGCACGTTGAGGCGCGGCACGCCGTCCTCGCCGATGTAGCCGGCGTGGCCGCGCACTTTCTGGTCGCCGCCCGAGCAGAACGCCATGTCACCCTCGCCTGTTAGAATGATCACGCCCACCATCGGGTTTTCATGCGCCATGTCGAAGGCTTGCAGCAATTCCTGCACGGTTTTGGGCCGGAAGGCATTGCGCACCTCCGGGCGGTTGATGGTGATCTTGGCGATTTTCCCCTGATCCGTCGTCTCATAACGGATGTCCTCGAATTCACGAACGGTGGTCCACATGGCGGCGAACTTGCACGAACCGCCGCCGGCCCGCAACCCGGGATATGCCCACTCACCCGAGCCTGCGGCCGCGGCCGCGCTCGTTGGTCGCGCCGCAATGCGGACAATCGACCAGTTTGCCATGCCCGTGATCCTCGAAGGCGTGCAGGCACAGCCTGCAAATGACCCGGCTCGCCAACGAGCGGGCCTCGGCACGGGCATGCAAGGTGCGCGAAATGATCGTGAACAACAGCACCAGCAGGCTGGAGCCCAACACCACGATCAAAACGAAATCAGCGAGCGGCAGGTCCATCGGCGGTTTGGTTGGAAAATCCGAGACCCACCGCGATCCAGCGCTCCGGCGTGGCGGTCTCGGGCGGGAAGGCAACGCGGCGCAGCCAGTCACCGAGGGCAGCCGCTCCAGCGACTTCGCCGCCTGAGAGCGAGACGCAATCGATCACACCGCCCGCGGCATTGAGCCGCAGCAGGAATCGCCACGGCTCCGCTGCCATCGCCGCATCCACCGGCACATCAAATGGCGGCAAGTCGCGTGGCAACAAATCCGCCGAGATCCCCGAAAGCGGATAAAGCAGCGGCACCAGCACCGGTTTTACCATCGGCCGCGCCACCCGCGCCAAGGGGCGGCGGTCCGGCAAAACCGGCTCACCCCGCGCGGCGAGCTGCAGGGGTTGCGCCGCATCGAGATCCGGCAACTCGCGCAGGACCGGCACATATGGCTCCGGCCGCCAGCGCGCCGCTTGGTAAGCCTCGCGTGCGGTCGCCACCGCCCACTCCCATTCGGATGGCTCGAATCTCGAGGGAAATGGTCCGCCCTCGCGCGCTTGAAAAGTGAGGGCTCGCCCGTCCGCATCATCCAGAACCTGGATCACCGCCGCCTTTCGCGAGGCCCACGGCACCGGTGCCGCCACCTGAATGCGCACGGATGAAAAAAATACCACAAACACCCCGCCCGTGAGCAGCACGGCGAGGATTTTCGGCAGCGGCGACTGGCGCACCCCGCGCCAGGGAAACACCCATTCCGGGGCCGCCCGCCGCTTGTGCTTCATGGAAACGCGCCTGGCCATCACTCTACGGAAGATTTCGGATTCGCATCTGAACGGCCCGGCAGGTTCGCCCCCACCATCGCCAGCCGGAAGCCCTTGCCGAGGACCATTTCGGAAACCTGCCGCTCGATTCCCACCGGCGTGCCGGCATCCGTTTGCAGCAGCACCATGGCCTTGGCCGGGGCCCCGTCGGAGCGCAACTGCTCGAAGCGTTCCGTGAGTTCCTCAAAGGTCATCGCATCGCGCCCCAAATGGATGCGCGGACCGTCCTCTCCAGGCCCCAGCGTGATCACCAGCGTTTCCTGAAACCGCTCCAGTTGGAAACGCGATGGCGGCAGCTCCACCATCACACCGGACTGCCGCAGCAGCGAAGGGCCCAGCAAAAACAACAGCCACAACAGCGCGAACACATCCAACACCGGCACCGCGTGCAGCAGTCCCGGCCGCTCCGGCAACTTGGTCTCCAGCTTCAATGCGCGTGCTCCTGCTTGGCTTTCACCGTTTTCCTTCCCGCCGTCACCTCGCCGCGGAAAGGCGCGTATTGTTCCTCCTCCCGCGCATCCGCGATCAGGTGCACCATTTCGATGCCCGCCCGCTCGATGCGGTGGATCAGGCGCTTCGCCCGACCCAGGAAATACAGATAAAACAGATACATCGGCACCGCCACCGCGAGTCCGAGCACCGAGGTGATCAGCGCCGTGAAAACGCCCGCCGTCAGTTCCGCCGGACCGGTGAAACCTCCCTGCTCACTCACTTTCTGGAAGGTTTCCAACATGCCGAGCAGCGTGCCCAGCATGCCCACCAGGGGTGCCAGCAGCGAGACCCCCAGGATTGCCCGGATGTTGTTCTCGATGCGCGGCACCTCCAGCTGGCCCGCCTCCTGCGTCACGTCCCGCAACTCGGTGCGCGGCAGGTAGTAGCGCAGCAAGGCCGCATGGGCCACCCGCGCCACCGGGCCAGGCGCGCGCGCCGCCTCGTGCAGCGCCTCCGCAAACGCCCGCTGCCGCACATGATGCGCCAGACCCACCAGCAAATCACTCACGTTGATCCGCGCCCGGTGAAAGAAAAACAAGCGCTCCACCACGCACACCGAGCCGATGAACGCCAGCCCCAGCAACACCCACACCAGCGGGCCACCCCGCTCGATCAAGCCCGAAGGTTCCATCAATGCCAGTATCATCCGCCCCGAAACTAAAACGCCGCCCGCGCCGCTGGCCAGCACCAAAAAAACACGTTCAAATCGCCTCAAGATGAGATTTTCCAACGGACGCCTCAATCTCCGCGCGGCAGGGTTTTCCGAGCGGGCTGCGGGGGAAATGCCCGAGCATCACCGCCGGGCCGAGCCTGCGGAAACCCGCGGCTTGTTTGGCATAAGTTGAAAGCGCATCTCTAACAAAATCTTCATTCAAAGCCGCATCGAATACCGGCACCAGCGCGTGTTCCATGCGGGCATCCGGGATGGCCACCACCACGAACATGCCGGGGGCGAGCTTGCCGGACGAAAGGTCGCGGAGTTCGCGCTCGATCATTTCCAAATCGACGAGCACGCCGAGCACTTTCACCCGCAGATCCGCGCGGCCGATTGGTGTTAGATGATTGTTTTCCAAACATACACGGTCGCTCGTTTCATACCATGCGGTGGCGCGGGCTTGGAAGGACCAGTTGTCATTTTCGCGGATCAGCAATCCGGAAAAAAGGGCTGGCCCGGCGATGCGGAGGGTTTGGTCGGGTGATGTCTCCGCCCGCCAGATCGGCAGCAATGGAATGGGTGCCGGTTGATAGGGTTGATGCAATGCGGTGAAATCCTGAGTGGCGATCTGCGAGGCGGCCTCGGTCATGCCATAACTCGCGAGCACCGGCCAGCAGAGTGCCCGGGCCGCACGGCCGGTTTGCACATCCAGATGTCCGCCACCGACAACCACCGCGCGGAGACTTGCGGGCGCACGCAGCCCGGCGGTGACCAAGTCGTGCACTTGCGTCGGCACAAGCGAGGTATGAGTCACCTCGTTTTCCGCAAGCCATGCGGCAAATGCAGGCGCATTCCATCGCTGGGGAAATTCCCGCATGCCGCAGCCCGCCTCGTGGGCCCGCGCCGCCACGCCGAAGCCGCCGACGTGCCGCAGCGGCAGTGCAAGCCCCCAGCACGAGGCTTGCACGACTTCCAAATGCCGGTTGACCGCCGCGGCGGATGCGAGCAGCGCCGCTTTTGAGAGCGCGATCCACTTCGGTGCGCCGGAGCTGCCGGAAGTTTCAAAAAGCACATGGCCACGCAATCCGGGCAGGGCCGGAATTACCCCGGGAAAATCCCCTGCCGCGCATGGCGTGGATTCCTGCCAGAAGGCGGCGCCGGTCAATAGAGACGGGTCCATGGCAGTTCATCTAACAAGTCATCAAAACCAATGCCGTTGCCCTCGGGTGCTTGGAAAACCGGCGACCACGGGCCGAGCATCTCCGTGAACGCGTCCGGCTCGAACAAGTGATGGGTCTGCAAACCGCAAAGCCCCACCAGCCCCGGCAATTGCAATCCGAGGCGCGCCGCTTCCCATGCCGCGAAGGCCTGGCCCACTGGATGATCCATATAACTGGTCATCACCACCCGCTGGCCGTTGCGGACGGCGGCCTCACCTAACAGAAACGGCTCGTCGATTGCCGGCTTGACCACCATCACCTGCGCCGCGCCGCTGAGAGGCGCCGCCTCGCGATCCACTGCCAGCTTCACCCGCGTCTGTCGGTGCAGCGCGGTCCATGACGACTCCGAATACGGGCAAGGGTCTTCCACGAAGTCGATCGCCGCGCGGGTTTTTTCGTTCAGGCCCATGAGAAACCCGGCCGCCGCATCCGGTGCGAGCGATTCGTTGAAATCGAGCCGCCATTTCATCACCGGATACTCGGCCGCCATGTCATCGAGAAATTTCCCCTCTGCCGCAGGGTCGCGCCCGAGCTTGAGTTTCACCGTCGAAAACCCCGCCTCCACCGCGCGCGCCACTTCCGCCACTTCCGATTTGGCAAGTGTCGCATGGCTGTCGGGCACTTCCATTTCCTCGAACAACGAGTGATCGAAGACCCGCGCCGCGCGGTCGTATTCGGCGCAGCGGATGGCGCGCCTCACGATCGGCCAGCGCCGCGCACCCGCCAGGTCGGCAAGGCATTTCTCCAGCGGCGGATCACCCAGCTCCGGCCACGGGTGGATGCAGCCGAAACCGCCGTCGATCTGGATCAGCGCGCCCTCGAGCTCGCGGCGGTTCGAGATCGCATTCATGAAACCGCGCGACTTGAGGCGGTAGCGGGAGACCAGCGGTTTTTGCAAAAGGGATTCCATCGGTGAAAAAAGCCATAGTGCACGCAGCCGCAGATGGCAACCGCCGCTCGGAACGGGTTTTCGGGAATCGGATTGCCAGAAACATGGCACCTGACAGTATCCTGAAGCATGCGAGGTTTGCTGCGCGGAACGATGCCACAAATGCGCTTGTTCGTTTTTTTCCGACTACTGCTCTTGAGCTGCATCCTGTCGGGAAACGGTAATGCCGGAGAATTGCCGCGGGTGTTGGTGCTGTTTTCCAACGACCGGCTGCTGCCCGCGAACCAGGAGGTGGAAAGAGGCCTGCGCCGTGCTTTCGAGGACGGGAGTAAAACCTCATCCGTTGATTTGTTCGCCGAGTTTCTCGATGCGGTCCGCTTTCCCGGGCCCGGGCAATCGGCTGCAATGGAGGATTTCCTGCATGAGCGCCACCGCGACAATCCGCCGGTCGCGTGGATCGTCCTCGGCCCGCAGGCGCTGGATTTCCTGCTGCAAAGGCGGGACACGCTGTTTCCCGGAACGCCGATTGTCTTTGGCGCGCTCGACGGGCGGCAGATCAGCCTTCTTACAGACCGCCGTGGTCTTGCCGGGCGGCCGATGGATTGGTCGATCACCCCGCTGATGGAGCAACTGGCGGAAATCCGCCCGGAGGCACGCCGGATCCTGCTGGTTTCCGGTGCGGCGGATTTCGACCGGATGCGCCATAACGAAGCACTCATCCATGCCGAACCTTTCAGAAAACGCTACGAAATCGAAATATCGCAGGGCGAGCCGCTGGACGACCTGCTGGAGCGCGTTTCAAAGCTGCCGCAGGATGCACTGGTGATTTATCTTTCCTATTTCCAGACTCCGGATGGACGCACACTGCTGCCGCGCAGCGTGGCCGGATGGCTTGCGGAAAAATCCTCAGTGCCGGTGCTGTGTTTTTACGAATCCTACGTCGGCACCGGAGTAATGGGCGGCGCGATGATCCCCTTCGAGGAGGAAGGCCATGCCATCGGCACCATCGCCCGCAGGGTGGCGGAGGGTGAGGACGTGGAGGCAATCGGCATCCTTCCTCCGGGAACACCGCGATGGATTATCGACGAGCGGGTGATGAAACGCCATGGCTGGCATAAGCGCACATTGCCACCAGATGCCGAAGTCCGCTTCCGGCAACCCTCACTGTGGGAAGCGCACCGGACGGGTGTCATCACAGGCGTGGCCCTGCTGCTTTTGCAATCCGCGTTGATCATCGGCCTGCTTGCAGCGCGTGCCCGCCAGCGCAAGGCGGAAAACGAGAGACATCTGTCGGAGTCGCGATTTTCCAAAGTCTTCATGGGAAGCCCGGTGTCGATCAGCATCATCCGCCAGTCCGACGGCCGGATCATCGATGTCAACCCGGCATGGGAACACACGACCGGGGTTTCGCACGATGATGCGCTCGGTCGCACTCATTTGGAACTGGGCTTCGGTTTCGAAGGCTCCGGCGACCAGAGATATCTCGAATACCTCGCGTCCGGCAAGGCGCTGCGGGATTTCGAGCAGCGCCTGCGCATGCCCAACGGCTCATGCCGCCTGCTCAGTGTGTCCACCGAACTCATGAACCTTCACGGCGAGCCATGTTATATCTCCATGGCCAAGGACATCACTGACATGCAGGAGGCGGAGGAGGCGAGGCAGAAACTCCAGCAGGCTTCGCGCCTCGGCATGCTGGGAGAACTCGCCGCGTCCATTGCCCACGAGGTGAACCAGCCGCTGGGCGCCATCCTCAGCAATGCCGATGCCGCGGTGATGATGATGGAACTGCCGGATCCGCCGCTCGATGAGGTGCGCGAGATACTATCAGACATCCGCCGCGACGACAT
>CAXNHR010000037.1:0-17599 GCA_964202135.1 Luteolibacter sp.
CCGCGGGCGGCCTCGGATAGCGTGCGCATGTCATTGCTCAGCCCGGACAAGCCGAGCAGCCCGCTTTTCGAGTTGAGCATGGTGGTGATCTCGCTGAGGCGCATGCCGGTCTGGTCCTGGAGGAACTGGTGCAGTGCCGGATCCACATCACCGCTGCGGGTGCCCATCATGAGCCCCTCGCTGGGAGTGAGTCCCATCGTGGAATCCATGCTGCGCCCGTTCTTGATCGCGCACGCGCTGCAACCATTTCCCAGGTGCATGGTGATCAGGCTGGTTTGATCCGCGGGTTTTCCCAACAAGCGCGCGGTTTCCAGCGAAACATAATGATGGCTGGTGCCATGGAACCCATAACGCCGCACCTTGAGTTCTTCATAATATCTCCGCGGGATGGCATAGAGATAGGCCTTGGGCGGTATCGACTGGTGGAAGGCGGTATCGAACACCGCCACTTGCGGAAGCTCGGGAAACAATTCACGGGCGGTGCGCACGCCCACCAGGTTGGCCGGGTTGTGTAGCGGAGCCAGGCTGCTGCATCGCTCAACCGCCGCCATCATGTCATCGCAGATCACTGCGGATCCGGTGAACTCCTCGCCGCCATGCACCATCCGGTGGCCGATTCCCAGCGGCCGCAGCCCGCTCATCCGGCCGACCGCTTTCTGCAAGGCATCCCGGTGCGTGGCTCCAGGCATCGGAATTCGGATGTCTTCCCCGTCGCGCTCGATTTTGAGCACGGCCTCCGGTCCGCCGAGGCGCTCCGCGAGTCCCTTGATCAGGATGGTTTCACCTTCCACCGGCAGCACGGCGAATTTCAGCGACGAGCTGCCGCAATTGATCACGATGACGCAGTCGGTGCCTGAAGATGGATCGGTGGTCATGGGATTCTTGGAAAATTGACGAACTGCGTGACGAACTGGGATGGATCAGGACGGGAAATGGGGTTTCTGCGAACCCCGCGAACCTGCCGTGCGGAGTTTCCGCTGGCAATGGCATTGTTTTACGACAAACCAGCTTCATTGCGCTCCTTAGTGAGCTTGGAGGTCTTGCGGTGGAAACCGCATCTTGAAGATGTGTCCCACGGCGGATTTTTGCACGGACCAAGCAGGAGGCACGGAGGGGCGATCTCCGAATCGCCCTGACCATGAGAAGCCAATGAAAAGCGCTTCGCTCATCTCATTGGCCTCACATGGGCATCGGCGGAGAGGATTCCGCCGCTCCTTGAAAAACCAGCAGCCCACCGAGCGTGCAAAAATCCGCCGTGGATGTGCCCGCCCTGCCGGCATTTCTCCTTGCCGCATGCCGGGCGCGTGCCTTGACTCTGCGCGTCCGCCTCGGCGGATGGGGACGTAGAAATCCTCGCAACTAGCGGTTGGCATCGACCGCAACGATGCCGCCAAACCGACCCCAAAAGGCCGGGGAGGCGGCGGCGCATGTCCAGGCTGTTCCCCACGGGGTTCGGCTAAAGGCCGTTGCGGTCGACTAGTTGCGACTTTCTAACTCCCCGTCCACCGGAAGGACGCCTTGTCATGCCTCCTTCCGCAACACAGACCTTGTTCTGGATCATTCCGCTTGCCGTGGCCTTTTGCCCTGCGACTGGACTGAGCTGCTTGATGTTCGCGAAGAAGAGGTTTCCCAAACCCGACTTCTGACGCGCCCATGCCCACCCTCAATTGGATCGGCAAGGATGCCGTCGTCAAACACCACCTGGAGGTTCCCTTCCACCTGCTCAAGGATGTGCCGGAGCTCTCCTGCGGCGATCCGGGAAGCGGCAACATCATCGCGCAGGGCGACAATCTCATCGCCCTCAAAGCCCTGCTCCCGCACTTTGCCGGTCAGGTGAAATGCGTCTGCATCGATCCGCCCTACAACACCGGCAACGAAGGCTGGGCCTACAACGACAACGTCAACAGCCCGGTCATCCGCGAGTGGCTCGGTAAGGTCGTCGGGAAAGAAGGGGAGACTCTGGATCGGCATGATCGCTGGCTGTGCATGATGTATCCGAGGCTCGCGTTGCTGAAACAGTTCCTATCTGAAGATGGCTCGATCTGGATTCACATGGATGACTCCGAAATCGGTCTCTTGCGGGTTCTCATGGATGAAATTTTTGGCGCTCACCGATTCATCGCCTGTAATGTCTGGCAGAAACGATACTCCCGGGAAAATAGGGAGGCGATTGGTGACGTTCATGAATACTTGCTCGTCTATGCGATGAATCCTGAGCGGTTCAAAGCGACGCGAAACCGAGTGCCTTTGACCGAACAGCAATCAAAGGTCTATAAGAATCCGACTAACGATCCGAAAGGCCCTTGGAGAACTATTCCGATAACGGCACAAGCAGGGCACGCTACAAAGGCTCAGTTCTATTCAATCACCGCACCGAGCGGAAAAGAGTTTGATCCGCCCCCCGGAAATTGTTGGCGTTTTTCCAAAATCGCATTCGATAAGTTGCGGAGTGAGGGAAGAATCTATTTTGGAAAGAGTGGCAACAGTCAGCCGACAACCATTCGCTATCTGAGTGAAGTAGAAGGCGTCGTCCCATGGACATGGTGGCCTCACGACGATGTCGGTCACACTGACGAGGCTAGCAAAGAGCTTCTTGCCCTGTTTCCAGAAGGTTCCCTTTTCGACACCACTCCAAAGCCTTCGCGGTTGACTGAAAGAATACTGCAAATTGCGACCAATCCTGGTGATCTTATTCTGGACTCATTCGCAGGCTCTGGCACGACCGGTCATGCAACCCTCAAGCTGAACGCATCTAATTGCGACGACGAACCGAGGCGCTTCATTCTCATTGAGATGCTTCCTGAAATTGCTAGAAAGGTAACTTCAGAGCGTGTGCGTCGGGTCGCTGAAGGCTATGTCAGCACGAAAGGTGTGAGTATTGATTCACTTGGCGGTGGTTTCCGCTTCTGCGAATTGGGCGAGCCCTTGTTCGATGAAACCGGGCACATTCGCGAGACGGTGAATTTCGGCGAGTTGGCGCGGCATGTGTATTTCTGTGAGACGCGCGAACCCTTGCCGCGCGAGCGGGTGCCGAAATCGCCCTTGCTGGGCGTTTGCAGGGGGCTTGCAGTCTATCTGCTGTTCAACGGCATTCTCGGCGACAAGTCCTCGAACGGCGGCAATGTGCTCACCCGCAAAACCCTCGCCGCGCTGCCGTCATTCAAAGGACCAAAAGTGATCTATTGCGCCGGTTGCCTGATCGGAGCCGAGCGGCTGGCAGAGGAAGGCATCACCGTGCGCCAAACCCCATACGAGATCCGCGTGTCATGAGTCCGCTTCGATTTGCCGGGACGCATCAAGGAGTGGCGGTCTCCGAACCGCCGATGCGCATGGTAAGTCGATGGCTGGAGCTTTCGCACTTTTCATCGACTGAATATGCACGAGGGCGAATCGGAGTTCGCCCCTCCTTGAACTTTCGCACCTCTGAATCATGATCGTTCTCAAGCCCTATCAAAATCGCGTTCTCGGCTCGTTGCGGAATTTCCTGCGCGCGTGCTCGTCCGGCACCGTGCTGCACACGGCGTTTCACGATGTGCTGGCAGCCAACGAGTTTCCCGAGGTGACTTATTTTCCGGTGATCGCGGAAGGACTCGGCTCCGCCATGCCATACGTCTGCCTGCGGGTGCCGACCGGCGGCGGCAAGACTTTGTTAGCCTGCCACGCTGCGGGCATCGCCAAGAGCGAATTGCTCCGTGCGGAACGGGCGGTGGTGCTTTGGCTGGTGCCAAGCCAGACGATTCTCAACCAGACGGCGGACGCCTTGCGCGATCCGCGCCACCCGTATCGTCTTGCGCTGGAAACCGCCTGCGCCGGCCCGGTGGAGGTGCTCACCATCGAGGAAGCGCTCGGGCTTTCCCGTGGCGTGGTGGAGGGCAGCACGGTGGTCATCGTGGCGACCATCCAAGCCTTCCGTGCGGAAGACACGACCGGCCGCCGGGTTTTCACGCAGAACGGAAGTCTGGCAGATCATTTCCTCAACCTGCCGTCTAACCGAATCACCGATCTGCTGCCCGGCCCGGATGGCAAGCCGCTGCCCTCGCTGGTGAACGTGCTGCGCCTGCGCCGCCCGATCGTGATCGTGGACGAGGCGCACAACGCCCGCACCGAGTTATCATTCGGCATGCTTGGAAATGTGATGCCGTCCTGCATCATCGAGTTCACCGCCACACCGGCGCGCAAGAAGATGCCGTCCAACGTGCTGCACTACGTTTCCGCCGCGGAACTCAAGGCCGCGGACATGGTGAAACTCCCGCTCAAAGTGGTGACGCGCCACCCGAGCCAGAAAGACCAGCTTCTCACGGAAGCGCTCACGCTGCGCGGGGATCTGGAAAAACTGGCGCTGGCGGAAGCCCAGGCCACCGGCGAATACCTGCGGCCGATCCTGCTCATCCAAGCCGAGCGGGTGGATGATTGCGAGGAACTGCGCGAGCGTCTGTCAGCGGATTTCGGCGTGCCGAAGGAGCAGGTGAAAATCGCGACGGGCAAGCTGGATGAACTGCCAAGTGCGGACGAGATCAAGTCGCCGAAATGCCCGGTGCGCATCATCATCACCGTGCAGAAATTGAGAGAGGGCTGGGATTGTCCGTTTGCCTATGTGCTGTGCAGCCTGCGCGAAACGAGGTCCGCCACGGCCATCGAACAGATCGTCGGCCGCGTGCTGCGGCTGCCGGGAGCGAAGGAGAAACAGCATCCGGATTTGAACTGCGCCTATGCGTTTTCCGTATCAAACAACATCCACGAAGTGCTCGCGGAACTGCGGGATGCGCTGGAGAGCAATGGTTTCACCTCAGCGGAGGCGGAACGCATCCTGATGCCGGTATCCGATGGCACGCTGGCACTCGGCGCGCAGCCAAGAACCATCACGCTCGAACCCGGCAAGGAAATGGACACCGCCGCAGCCGCCGCGCAGGTGCAGGCGCTGGGCGGCAAGGTGAAACTGGTACCAAAAACCGGCGCGCTCACGATCATCGTGCCGCTCGACAAACACGAGGAGGACGCCCTCGCCGGCTGCGCCGTCACGCTGGAAGCACGGGCGAAAATCAAGCAGGCGGTGGAAGCCGTGCGCGAGGCGGAACGCGCGTTCGGCGGTGGCAAGCCACGCCAGCCGACGCCTTACGAACTGAGACAGGATTTCATCGTCCCGCTGCTCTGCGTGGAGGAAGAGGGTGATCTATTCGTGTTTGAAAGCACGTTTCTGCTAGAGCATCCATGGCGTCTCGGACAAAAGGACGCCACGTTGTCGCCGGATTACAATCCGCTCAAACGGCCCACTGGAAAAGCGGGCATCGTGGATGTGGATGCGGCCAACCGCGTGACGGCCGGCCTGATGGCGATGGATGAAGGAGAGGATTTCGTGGGCACGCTGCATCAACAGGTGATGGAACTCGGAGGCTCCGGTGATTGGACGGTGGAGATGCTCATCGGCTGGCTGGACCGCCGGATCGATCACGCGGACATCCCGGCGGGTGAAGCGGCGGTTTTCCTGCGCAAGGCGATTCTCGGCTTGATGGCGTCGTGCGGCATCGAGGATGCGACCACGCTGGCGCTGGATCGTTTCCGGCTGCGGGATCAGATCGAGAAGCGCATTCAACGGCACCGCGAAGAGGAACGGAACCATGCCTTCAAACAATGGTTGCTGCCGGAATCCTCGCTCGTCGTCACGGAAACGAAGGCGATCAATTTCGCCGGAATGATGTATGAACCCGGCTGGAACTATGAAGGCGGATTCCAGTTCAAGAAACACTACTTCGGGCCCAAGCCGGGAGAGCTGGAAGGGGAAAAATCGAAGGGCAAACTGCGGGAAGAGTTTCAGTGCGCCCAATATCTCGACGAAATGCCCGAGGTGAAATTCTGGGTGAGGAACCTCTCGCGCCGCACGACATCATTCCGTCTCCAGACGGCGACGGATTGGTTCTATCCGGATTTCATCTGCCTTCTCCATGACGGCCGCGTGCTGGCGGTGGAATACAAGGGCGCGCATCTAACAGGCAGCGAGGACTCAGGCGAGAAACGCGCGGTGGGAGAAGTGTGGGAATCGCGGAGCAAGGGCAAATGCCTCTTCATCATGCCGGAAGGTGCGGATTTGGAAGCGATCCGGCGGAAGATCGCGGGAGCGGCGGGTTGATAGGTCAGTAAAACTCACTTCCTTGCAGTCTTGATCAGTCGTGCCACGTCAAATCCGAGTCCACCGGCCTTCTTTTTCAGCGCGGTGAAGCGCGTTTCCGGAATCTCCGGCGTCCTCGCCAGCAGCCAGAGATATTTGCGGTCCGGCGTGCCGACGATGGCTTCCTGATAATTTTCATCCACGTGAAGGATCCAGTAGTTGCCCTCTTTGGGCACGGGGATCAAGGGGCCGAACCAGGTGTCGAATCGCACGGCGAGTTTGGTGTTTTCAGGCGGGTTGAGCACCTTGGCACTGCCCTTGATGTCGCGTTGGGTGCCGTCGGGCCGGACCGCGATGTTGCGCACCGAGAGGCTGCCGTCCGCGTTCATGCCGTATTCGGCGATGGCCGCCTCGTTGTCTTTCTGGAACGGCGCGGGCAGTCTTGCGATCTCATGCCAGCGTCCGGCGTAGCGCGCGAGGTCCACCCGCGCGGTGGTGGCGGGATCATCGGAAGGGCGCTTGGGTGCGGTGCAGGAGGGCATGACGAGGGTGGTTACGGCAAGTGTCGCAGCAAGGCGGCGGATGAGGGAGTGCATGATGGATGAGGGGTGGGTCATGGTGTTTTGGTTTCGATATCCCAGATGCGTTCGCAGTAATCGCGGATGGAGCGGTCTGAGGAAAATTTGCCGGCGCGGGCGGTGTTGAGGATCGATTGGCGGGTCCATTCTTCCGGATTGCGCCACAGCGTGGAAACCCGCTCTTGGGCTTCGATATAAGCGGCGTAATCGGCGAGCACAAGGAAGGGATCATCATGCAGCAGGTTTTCCACGATCGGCCGGAACAATTCGCGGTCGTCGCCGGCAAGTGCGCCGCTGGCAATGAAATCCAACACCTCGCGCAACTGTCCGTCTTTTTCGTAATGGTCGCGCGAGCGGTAACCGCGTGACTTGATATCGTTCACTTCGTCGGCGTTCAGGCCGAAGAGGAAGAAGTTTTCCGCGCCGACCTCCTCGCGGATTTCGACGTTGGCGCCATCGAGGGTGCCGATGGTGAGAGCGCCGTTGAGAGTGAACTTCATGTTGCCGGTGCCGCTGGCCTCCTTGCCTGCGGTGGAGATTTGCTCGGAGAGATCGGCAGCCGGATAGACGTATTGCGCGTTCTTGACATTGAAGTCCGGGAAAAACGCCACCGTGATGCGCCCGGCGCTGTCCGGATCGTGGTTCACGAGATCGCCGGTGGCGGTGATCAGCTTGATGATGCGCTTGGCCATGAAATAGCCGGGCGCGGCCTTGCCGCCGAAGATAAAAGTACGCGCCGGAATGTCCGCCTGCGGGTTCTTCTTGAGTCGCAGATAGAGGGTGAGGATGTGCAGCACGTTGAGGTGCTGGCGCTTGTATTCGTGGATGCGCTTGACCTGCACGTCGAACAGCGATTCCGGATCGACGGTGATGCCGGTGCGCTCGGCGATCCGTTTGGCGAGGCGGCGTTTGTTGGCCAGCTTCACCGCACGCCACTGCTTGCGGAATGCGGGCTTGTCCGCCAAGGGCTCCAGTTTCCGCAGGCAGGAAAGATCCTTCAGCCAATCATCTCCCGCGTGGCCGCCAATCAACTCCGCAAGTCCGGGATTGCTCGCCGCGACAAAACGCCGGGGCGTGACGCCGTTGGTGACGTTGCGGAATTTTTCCGGCCACATTTCCGCGAAGTCTCGCAGCACCGTTTGTTTCAACAAATCCGAGTGCAGCTCCGCCACGCCGTTGATGCGGTGGCTGCCGACGCAGGCGAGATGCGCCATGCGCACATGGCGCGGACCGCTTTCATCGATGATCGACATCCGTGCGATGCGTGCATCGTCGCCGGGAAACGCCCTGCGGACTTCATCGAGGAAACGGCTGTTGATTTCATATACAATTTCCAGATGCCGCGGCAGCAGGGTGCCGAACAAATCGACCGTCCATTTTTCCAGCGCCTCAGGCAGCAGCGTGTGATTGGTGTAGGCGAAAGTGGCGCGGGTGACGGCCCATGCCTCGTCCCATGCGAGCCCGTGCCCGTCTAACAGAAGACGCATCAGCTCCGCCACGGCGACGGCCGGGTGGGTGTCGTTGAGCTGCACCGCCCAGTCCTTGTGAAACGTGCCGGGCTGGTGGCCCAACATCAGGTGGATGCGCAGCATGTCCTGCAGCGCGCAACTGGTGAAGAAGATCTGCTGCTTGAGGCGCAGCACCTTGCCCTGATGCGCCTCGTCGTTGGGATAGAGCACCTTGGTGATGGTTTCCGAGGCGACCTTTTGTTCGACCGCGCGGTCGTAGTCGCCGTGGTTGAAGGCGGCGAAGTCGAACGACTCGATGGCCTCGGCCTTCCAGAGGCGGAGGGTGTTGCAGGTGCCGACGCGGTAGCCCGGGACCGGAGTGTCGCAGGCCACGCCCATGATCTTGTTTTCCGGCAGCCACCGCACGCGGTAGCGGCCTTGGTCATCGGTCCACGTTTCGGTGTGGCCGCCGAAGCCGACCTCGCAACAGATTTCGGGACGGATGATCTCCCAGGCGTTGCCGAAACGCAGCCACTTGTCGGTGATCTCGCATTGCCAGCCATCGACGATGGTCTGGTCGAAGATGCCAAACTCGTAGCGGATGCCATAGCCGACGGCGGGCACTTCGACGGTGGCAAGCGAGTCCATGTAGCAGGAGGCGAGCCGTCCGAGTCCGCCATTGCCGAGACCGGGTTCCTCCTCCTGATCGAGGATTTCATCCAGATCACAACCCAAAGCCGCGAGCGCCTCGCGGGCGGCTTCGGTGATGCCGAGGTTGAGCAGATTGTTGCCGAGATGCGGACCGGGGAGAAACTCGGCCGAGAGATAGGCCACGCGGCGTCGGTTGTTGGCGCCAATGTTTTCCAGACTGGCCACCGCGTGGTCGAACACCCGGTCGCGGACGGTCAATGCCAGGGCGAAATACAGGTCGTGCGGCGTAGCGACCCTGCGGGGGCGGCCAAGGGCGCAGCGGAGGTTTTCGAGGAACGCCTGTTTGATTTCATCCACCGCGAGGCCGGTGCGGGATTCAGGCACCTTTTTCATGTAACAAACCTAGCGGCGGCCGCAAGGCACGTCAATGCATGCGCTTTGATGCAGAAAAAACCGCACCCGGCGATGGGTGCGGTTTTTTGACAGATGGTGAATTTCGCGAAGCGGTGGATCAGCGCTTGGAGAACTGGAAGCGCTTGCGGGCGCCGGGTTGGCCGGACTTTTTGCGTTCCTTCATGCGCGGATCGCGGGTGAGGTAGCCGAGCGGCTTGATGATCTTGCGGTTTTCCGGATCCACCTGGGTGAGCGAGCGGGAGATCGCGTGGCGGATCGCCAGTGCCTGGGCGTGGGTGCCGCCGCCTTTGACGGCGATTTTGAGGTCGAACTTGTTCATCAGCGAGGCCGCTTGGAACGGCGCGAGGATGGCGTTCTGGAGTTCGATGGTGGGAAGATAATCCTCGAAGGGGCGGTCATTGATGGTGATCTGGCCGGTGCCTTCGGTCATCCAGACGCGGGCGACGGCGGTTTTGCGGCGGCCGGTGGCGCTTTTGGTGGTGGTGGCGGTCATGTTGGGAAAAATGATGTGGGATTAGCGGACGGCGTATTCGACGGGTTGCTGTGCTTCGTGCGGATGTTCGGCACCGGCATAGACCTTGAGCTTGCCGTATTGGGCCTTGCCCAGGCGTGTCTTGGGAAGCATGCCATAGACCGCGCGCTCAACGAGCAGGATCGGCCGGCGCTCGCGGACGATGCGCGGGGTTTCCACCTTCTTGCCGCCGACGTAGCCGGAGAAGCGGGTGTAAATTTTGGCATTTTCCTTGTTGCCGGTGAGCACCACCTGATCGGCATTGATCACGACGACGAAATCGCCGGTGTCAACATGGCTGGTAAAAATGGGTTTGTGCTTGCCGCGCAGGAGGCGTGCGGCCTCCACGGCGACTTGGCCGAGGACCTTGCCCTTGGCGTCGATCACATACCACTTGCGCTCGACTTCGTGAGGCTTGGCGGAAAACGTCTTCATGTGCTTGTGGGAAAAAATGCCTTCGGGCACCGGTGTGCGCGAAGGGGGACGCAAGCTAGGGAGCCGGTTTCGGGGTGTCAACCGGGAAATCAGCGGATTTTCGAACCGATTTCAAGCGGTGCGGATGGTTCTGGATTTCCCCTGCGTGATCGCCTTGGTTTGCGCGGATGAAACGCATCGCGGCGCACTGGCAGATTCTGGCGGCACTGGTTCTGGCCACCCTCACGGCTTTGGTTTTCCGGGGGATGATGGCCGGGGTGGGAATGGATTCGCGCTTGGGCGGATTCATGGAGGGTGTCATGGCGGGCTGCGATTTTGTCGGCGATTTGTTCATGCGGGCGCTCAAGATGCTGATCGTTCCGTTGATCGTGACCTCGGTGGTATCCGGCATCGCCAGCTTGCAGGGTGTCCAGGGATTCGGGCGGCTGGGCATGAAAACAGCGGGGTTTTACCTCGGCACGAGCACGCTATCGATCCTACTGGGCCTGTTGCTGGTCAACACGCTGCGCCCGGGCCTCAGCGGCGGTGCTCCCAACGAAGTGATTCGCGAAGCCTTCGCCCGCAGCGGCGAAATGGCCGAAAGCAAGGTGTTGGAAAACGTCAGCTCCGCCGGTTCCCGCGAGGCCGGCGATTTACTCGGCGTCTTCAAGGCGATGTTGCCGGAAAACGTGATCTCCGCAGCCAGCGACAACGGCCAGATGCTGGGAGTGATTGTCTTCAGCATTTTGTTTGCAGTGGCCATCACGCGCCTTCCGGCCACGGAAATGCGCACGATCCGCGAGTTTTTCCAAGCTGCCTGCGATGCGATGATCGTGCTGACGAAATGGGTGATGGCACTGGCACCGGTGGGGGTGTTCGCGTTAATATTGCCGGTGGTTTTTTCCACAGGCGCGGAACTTTTCACCAATCTGGGCAAGTATTTCCTAACGGTGATGGTCGCCTTGTTGATCCATCTGCTGGTGGTGCTGCCTTGCATCCTGCGCTTTGTGGGCAAGGTGAATCCATGGGCGCATTTCCGGGCGATGCGGCCGGCCTTGCTGCTGGCGTTTTCCACCGCCTCGTCGTCCGGCACGCTGCCGGTGACAATGCGCTGCGTGGAGGAGGGCGCGGGCGTTTCCAAACGGGTGACGAGTTTCACACTACCGCTGGGGGCTACGGTGAACATGGACGGCACCGCGCTTTATGAATGTGTGGCGGTGATGTTCGTGGCGCAGGTGATGGGCATCGAGCTGGGATTCGGCGGGCAGTTCTTCGTGGTCGTGGCGGCACTTCTAACAAGCATCGGCGTGGCGGGAATCCCCTCCGCCAGCCTGGTGGCGATTTTGCTCATCCTGAAAAGTTCCGGCATCCCCGGTGCGGAAACGGCGGTGGTGGCGCTGCTTTCAGTGGACCGCCTGCTCGATATGTCGCGCACCGCCGTGAATGTCTTCAGCGATACCTGCGCGGCAGTGGTCATCGCCCGTTCGGAGGGGGAAAGGCTCAAGCTGTGATGTCTCCCATCTGTTAGCCGGCGGCTTTGAGATTATGGAAGCACCACAAGACCTTCCGCCTTCGCGAGTTTTTTCTGATTCTCATCGAATGTGAGAATCCTCGGGGCTTTCATGATCAGGGCGGCGGCGATATGGAGGATGTCAAAGCCGCGATGGCCACCCGTCAGGGTGTGTGTGGCGGATAGTCTTTTGGCCTCTTCCACCATGTCGGCAAAATTGCAGACTTGGATCCGAATCCTGCCGCCAGCTTTGTCGGCCTCAAATTGCGCCCAAAACAAGGCAGCCTCGCCGGAGGCGATTCCCTTGCGATACTCGGCAAACCGAAGGGCATTGCCCAACTCATACTCTCCCAACGAAGTGATGGTGAGCGCGGTTTTGCATTTCTTCATCCACGCCACCGCGTGGGGGGTATGAACGTCGTTTCCGTAGAGGGAAAACAGAAAGCTGGTGTCCGCGCAGGTTACCATTTTCCGGATGCGTCATGGATGATGTCGAGTGACTCCGCCGCTGTCAGCACACGGGAACCGCTTCGATCCCGCTTGATCGCCGGGCTTTGGGACCAATCAACGAGCCGGGCGGGCTGGTCCTGCTCCGGGATGAGCCGGGCGATGGCCTTTCCCCGCTGCGTGATGACTATTTCCTCCCCCGCTCCAATCCAGCTAAGGAGGCTGGTGTAGCGGTTTCTCAGATCCCGGACGGTAGCGGTTTTCATGATGCTTCAAATTTGGAGCACAAGAGCCCGGTGTCAAGGTTGCAGGTTAGTCTGATGCAATTCGCGGCGCATCACTCCCGCGCGTCCGTTGGCCTGCTTGGAGGCTCGTAAAGCGGGCGGGGCAGGGGACCGGTGCCGGCATCGCCGATGGCGGCCTGGGTGCGGATGGCCTGGGCAATGGCGGCGGCGAGCTTCTGGCGGTAGGCGGGATCCGCGATGAGGCGGCTTTCCACCGGATGGCTGAGGTAGCCGCATTCGATGAGGACGCAGGGGATTTCCGGATTCCGAGTAAGGCGCAGGCGGCGGCGGACGAGGCTGCGGTTGCCTTGCTCGGCAGGGCTGGCAGCGGTCATCCCGCGCTGTAAACGAACCGCGAGACCGTGGCTGTCCACGCGCCAGTAGTAGGTTTCCGGCCCGCGGACATGCGAGGGGCCGCTGTTGAAATGTATGCTCACCAGCACGGCGTCGCCATGGCGGTTGGCGCGGGCCACGCGGTCGTCGAGATCGATGAACTCATCGTCGTGGCGCATCAGGATGGTGCGGAAGGAGCCGCCGAGTTCGCTGCGGATGCGGCGGGCCATGTCGAGCGTGAGGTCTTTTTCCTCCTGGCCGGTGTGGCGGCTGATGGCACCGGGGTCTTTGCCGCCGTGGCCGGCATCGAGGATGACGGTTTTGAAACCCTTGGGCCCCGGGCGGTGGCCCCATTCGTCGCGCCCGCCGGGAGCCGCGCAGGAGGCCAGCAGGATTGAACAAAGAAAGAGATATCTCATGCGTCGGTTCCGCTCACACGCTGCAGATGTCCACGCCTTGTTTCAGGCTGGCGAGCTTGTCCGGTCGCTTGGGGATGAACTCCTGGGCGACAAATCCCTGGTAGCCGGTCTCCACAATGGCACGCATGATGGCGGGATAATAAAGCTCCTGGGATTCATCGATCTCGTTGCGTCCGGGGACGCCGCCGGTGTGATAGTGTGAAATGAACGGGTGGTTGGCCCGGATGGTGGAAATGACGTCGCCCTCCATGATCTGCATGTGATAGATGTCATATAGCAGTTTGAAATGATCACTGCCGATCCGTTTGCAAAGCTCCGCTCCCCATGCGGTGTGATCGCACATGTAGTCCTTGTGGTTCACCTTGGAGTTGAGGAGTTCCATCACCAGGGTGACGCCGAGTTTTTCGGCAACCGGCATGAGCCGCTTGAGGCCGGTGGCGCAGTTTTCGAGGCCTTGTTCGTCGTCCATGCCATCGCGGTTGCCGGAGAAGCAGATGACTTGTTTGGCACCTGCCGCGGCGGCGGCCTTGAGGTGCGGTTCGTAGGCGGCGACCAGGGTGTCGTGGTGCTCGAGCCGGTTGAAGGCGCGCTCGATGCCACCCACTTTGACGCCGGCCGGGGTGGTGGCGGTGGGATTGCTGACCATGGCGCAGGTGAGCCCGTGTTTTTCGAGCACCGGCAGCTCGTCGGGCATGAGAAGCTCGATGGACTGGAGCCCGATTTCGCGGGCGGCGGCACAAAGGTCTTCCAGGGAGATGTCCTTGTAGCACCACTTGCAGACCGAGTGCCTGATGCGGCCTGCGGGGGCGGCGGTCTCAGCGGCCTGAAGGCGGGTGGCCAGCGATGCGGCGGCGGCGGTGATGGCGGCGGTTTTTCCTGAGGTCATGAGAAAGGTGCGGCGGTGCATGGGTTTGCGTTGTTAGATTGCGAGGCGGGACTGCAGGGCGGGTGTCCACAATTCAGAGACAATGGCTTCCTGGGCGCTCTCCATGGCGCTGCGCCCGGCAGGGTCTCCGTCCTCGTGGCCGGCGAGGTGGAGCAGGCCGTGGACGAGGTAGCGCAAAATCTCGCGCGGCAGCGGCTCTCCATATTCGGCGGCCTGGCGTTCGGCCACTTGGGCGCCGATGACGATTTCTCCATGATGAAATGTGATCACATCGGTAGGGCCTTCGATGTTCATGAAATCGCGATGGACGCGGTCGCTGGTCTCATCGTCCACCAAGGCGACTTCGAGGGTGGCGAGAATGGAAAGCGGCGACTCTGCGGTGGCGGCGTGGCCGAGCGCGAGTCTGGCGGCGCGTGGCGCGAGGTCTTCAAATGCCGTCAGCCAGCTCTCGGAAATTTCGGTGATTTCCTGATGATTGCCGATAATGACTTCGAGGGGCATGGCGGTGATTTTTCCAGTGGATCGGGGCAGGTGGAGATCAAGCGCTTGGCGGTCTCGGGACGACGCGGCCGCCATGGGTGCTCGCGCGGCTGGGCTCCATGCGCCGTGGTGTGGCAGTGCGTGGTTCCTCGTCCTTTGGATAGTCCACGCGGCTGTGGAGCATGCTGCGAAGGGTGTTGGAAAAACTTTCCTTGATGATGGCCAGTTCGCGCAGCGTGAGCGGACAATCGTCGAGTTGGGCGTCTTGGATTTTCTGACGCACCAGATCGTCCACCAGCGCGCGAATGCGGGCGGGGTTGGGCTTGTGGAGGGTGCGGGACGCACTCTCGATCGTGTCGGCAAGGGCGATGATGCCGCTCTCCGCAGTGCTTGGCCGCGGGCCAGGGTAGCGGAAATTCTTTTCATCGACGTTCGGCAAGTCCTCCGGGTTTTCGAGCTTGCGGTCCACCTTTTCGAGTTCGAGTTTTTTCTGCTCGCGGGCCTTGTGATAGAAGTAGGCGACCAGCGAGTCGCCGTGATGTTCCTGGATCACATCGATGATGCGAGGGTTGAGC
Organism: Luteolibacter sp.; assembly: GCA_964202135.1. Lineage (GTDB taxonomy): Bacteria > Verrucomicrobiota > Verrucomicrobiia > Verrucomicrobiales > Akkermansiaceae > Luteolibacter. The sequence goes on from CAXNHR010000037.1 coordinate 15,054, forward strand.
TTGTGTTTGACGGCCAGGTCGATGCCGTCCTTGACGTGGGCGATGATGATGAGCGCGCTCATCGTAGGGGTGAGCGACTCGTGCGGGTTTTCCACCCCATCGTGCTGGTTTTCGATGAAATAGCCGGGTTTCTTGAGTTTGCCGACGTCGTGAAAGTAGGAGCAAACGCGGCACATCGGGGCGTTGGCGCCGATTTTTTCCGCAGCGGCCTCGGCAAGCGCGGCGACCACCAGGCTGTGATGGAAGGTGCCCGGTGCTTCGAGCTGCATCTGGCGCAGCAGTTTGTGGTTCAAATCACTGAGTTCCAGCCAGCTGATGTTGGTGGTGAGGAGAAACATGCCTTCGAAGATCGGCAGGAATCCACTGATGACGAGGGCGGTGAAGACCGCCGTTCCAAAGGCGGCGGCGCTGCCCACCCCAAGCACCTGCAGGTGGTTCATGGCGTCCGGGCCGAAGCATGAGCTGATATCGAGACTTCCCAGCAGGAATCCGAGCAGCAGCGTGACGGCCCCCACGTAGATGCCGGCCTGGAGGAGTTGGAGGCGCCTGCGGACCTCATGGGCGAGCAGCACGCTGGTCACACCGGCCACCAGGCTGAGGATCATGTAGGGCAATGCCTGACCCTGTGGCACGAAAAGACAACCGATGAGGGTGACGAATACCGCGGAAAACGCCCCGACGGGTCGGCCGAGCAACACGCCGTGAAGCATGGGTGCCAGTGCGAAGGGCACGAAGAAAAAGCGGAAAACCTCCGGGATATGGCCGGCATTCGCGAGGGCCATGACGATGCGCAGCAGGGCGAGGTGCACGAGCAAGACGCCCATCACCAGGACCACCCGGCTGTTGCGGCGGCAGGAGGTTTGCAGGCTCACCTGGAACATCAGGATCGCCGCCACGGCGATGATCAGACCGTAAAGCGCGCCGCGCAGCGGATCGTTGGCAAACGAGGTGTCCGGCGAGGACTTGAGCACCATCACACCGCAGCTCACGGCAAAGGTCGAATACAGCGCGAGCTTCACCCAGCGGCTGTCCTCCAAGGCCTGTATGACCGGGTTTTCGCTGTGAACCCGGCGTTTCTTGCCCGACGAAAGGCCTTGTTGGGCCAATCGCCAGCGTTTGATGGCATCCAAAAATCCCACTGCGGTGAAGCGATCGGTTGGTCGGACAGATCCCTTATGGGCGGCTGCCGGACGGGACGCTAGCCAGCGGCCGGACCCTTGGCAACCCACAAATCAGCCGTCGGCCAACTCTCCCAGATACGCGCTGAGCGAGTCCCGGAGCGCGCTTCTTGCCCGGAAAAGCAGGCTTTTGACCGCGGATACCGACAGCCCTAGCACGGCGGCGATTTCCTCGTAGGAAAGTTGCCCGTAGCGGCGCATCACCACCGCCATGCGCTGGCTTTCGGGCAAGGCGGCGATGGCGGCATCGACAGCCTCGCGGAGCTCGGCTTGGAGCAGTTCGGCGTCCGGCCTGTAGTCCGGGCTGTCCTCGATCTGAAAATGCGAGTTTTCCTCTCGTTCGTCCACGGAGACCTCCTTCTTGCGGCCGCGGCGGCGCGTTTCATTGAAAACAAGGTTGCGCGTGATGGTGAACAGATAGGTGGTGAATCTGGCGTCCGGCCGGTAGCGGCGGGCATTGCGCCAGATCCGCAGGAAAACCTGCTGCGAGATGTCTTCGGCGTCGCTTGGATTGCCGAGCATCTTGGCGACCGTGCCGATCACCGTGTTCTGATGGCGCTCCACGAGTTGGCGGAATGCCGCGTGATCCCCCTTGCCGATGCGCGCCATGAGTTCGAAATCGACTTTGCTCTCATCGATCCGGGCGGGGCTGGGGTTTTGCTCCATGGTCTGGAATATCGGTATCGCTGCGGCCGCGGCGCTCAACATGTCTCATTGAACCTCGCCGCGGCGTGGAAGTTGCGGTCGGGTGGAATCAGGTGGTTCTGGCCCATTCCTCCACTTCCGGATCGAGGAAAAGCTCCTCCAGCACCTCGCGGGCCCAATCCTCGCGTTTGGCAAGTTCGTTGAGCATGCGCCACGCCACCACCTGGACGGCCGGCATTTCACTCCACACCGCCTCGGCGAGGCATTGCCAATGCCGCCCGGCCAGGCGCGCAGGGTGGTCCAGCATTTCATGGCATTCCTCGGAAATGAGCAGCGTGCGCTCGATATCCGGATCCTCGGGCACCGGCGGCACCTCGTATGCCCGCAGCGGCACTCCGCCGACCCCGGTGAGCTCGCAGCGGGATTTCGCGCGGCGCGCAAGGTCCTTGCCCATGCCTTGCAGGGCCATCATCCGCGCCTGGTGAAGCTCGTAACCCTTTGCCATGGGCGGAAACTATCCCCAATCCCGCGGCCATGGAATCCCGAATTTCAACCGGGCGGCACACGACGATCAAGGTAAGCGTCTCAAAATCGTCCCCATTGACGGGTTCACGCCGGAACCGGCTTTTCAGGCGCTTTCGCGTTCGGCGCGATGTTCCCCGGCGATGCGGGCCGGAGTCAGGGCGGCGGCTTGTTCGGTGGTCGCGTCGTGCGCCAGTCGCT
>CAXNHR010000038.1:0-17378 GCA_964202135.1 Luteolibacter sp.
TGATATCTGATAGGTGTTGTTTGGGTTCAGGGTTGGGTTTTCGCCATGCGCTCGGCATCCTCTTTGGTGGCAGGCCAATCGGTGGCGGGCGGGATGGTCACCTTGCCGGTGGCCGCCCACTCGGTGCCGCGCTGGATCAGGGTTTTCCAAGCGGTGTTCTGCATGGTGATGATGTCGTGGCCGAGGAACAATCCGAAGCCACGGCCGCCGCCGGTTTCGGTGGCGAAGAGGATTTTTTCCGGCTTGCCGCTGCCCTTGAACGCGGGATCTGGCGTCACTGTAGCGAGGGTCGTGGCACCGGGAGCCACCAGCATTTTTTCCCAGAACTCATCGCGGATCCAAAAGGGCGCGAGTCCTTGGGTGATGGGATGTTTCTCATCAGTGAAGTCCACGCGGTTGACGTGGATTTGGCCGTGGCGGGTGCCGTCTTTCCAAGTGCCGCAAGCGAGAGCCTGAAACTCCGGCCAATCGTAAAACACCGAACTGCCTGCGTGCATGATCACCAGGCCATTGCCCTCGGCGATGTGGTCGAGAAAAGCCTGCTTGGTCTCCGCTCCCCAGGTTTCCTTGGGAGCATTCTTGCCGAAGGTGTTGTAGTTGCTGAGAATGACGGCGTAGGGAGCGAATGCCTCGGGTTTCATGGCACCGACGTTTTCCTCCACATCCACGGTGAATTTTCCGGTCTCTTCAAGGGCGGCCTTGATCACCGGCGTGGTTTCCTGCCAGTTGTGGTTGTTGGCTCCGCTGAGAATCAACACGCGCGGTTTGGCTTCATCCGCCGTGGCGGCTGCGATGCATGTCATGGCGGCAATGACGATGGTTTTTGCGTTCTTTTTCACGGGCAATCAATAGCACACGCGGCAACAAGAAACTTGCAAAGTCGCCCACTGGTAAATACTGCACATTTCAGCCCCGTGAAACACCGCACCACATTTCGCAGCGCCAGCGAACTTTTCCATGCCGACACCTGCGAGCCCCTCAAGCAGGCGGCCGCCCGTGGTGATGTGCGGCTGGCGGCGCTGGGCCGCGGCAGCTACCCCGGGGAGCGCCTGCCGCGCAACGATCTGCGTGAAGTCTGCATGGCGGGTTGGTGGAACGCGCCCTTCGCCCAGGACTGGGGGCTGGACTGGCATTGCAACGAAGGCATCGAGATCGGCTACCTCTCAGCGGGGATGCTGCCATTCAGCGTGGGAAAAAAATCCTATCAGGTGGAACCCGGCAGCCTCACCATCACCCGCCCGTGGCAGCGCCACCGCGTGGGAAATCCCAACGTGCCCGCCTGCCACTATTCGTGGCTGATCCTTGATGTCGGCATGCGCCGGCCGAACCAGTCATGGCACTGGCCGGAATGGCTGCTCTATCCGAAAACCGGACTCAAACGGCTCACCGACATGCTGCGCCAGAACGAGCAACCTGTCTGGCAAGCGGACTCCAAGATCGGCAATTGTTTCGCCAGACTCGATGAAACCATCACACAAGGTGGCGGTGAAGCGAACCGCACGAAACTGAAAATCCTCATCAACGAGTTGGTCATCCTGCTCGCTGAATTGTTGGAAAGCCGCAGACCAAGGCTCGACAAGTCCTTGCCAAGCAGCGAGCGCACTGTGCGCCTTTTCCTCGAATCGCTGCACGCCCGCATCGACGAACCGTGGACGCTGGATTCCATGGCCGAGGCCTGCGGACTCGGGCGCACGCATTTCGCCGGCTATTGCAGGAAACTGGTGAACGTGGCACCGGTGGAATACCTCACGCGCTGCCGGCTGGATGCCGCTGCCCGCATGCTCAAGGAGCAGGCAGGCCGAAGCATCACGGAAATCGCGTTTCACTGCGGTTTCCAGTCGAGTCAGTATTTCTCGCGGGTTTTCCGCAGCCGGCACGGCCTGTCACCCAGCGAATACGCAGGGCGCAGGGCCTGATCACAAACGCACCGCGAGGCGGGTTTCCGGGGTGAGCGGGAACTCCCGCCGCATCCGCACGTGCGAGCGGCTGTGAATGCCCACCAGCATGCCCACCGCGGCGAGGCTGAAAACCAGGCTGGTGCCGCCATAGCTCACAAACGGCAGCGGCAGCCCGTCATTGGGCAGCATGGCGGTGGTCACCGCGATGTTCTGGATTGCGGGAACCACGATCACGCAGGTGAGGCCAAGCGCGAGGCAGCGGTTGAATACATTGGTGGCCTGCAGTGCGATGCCGCAACCGGCCACGGCGATGAGCACATAACAGAACACCACGCCTAGCGTGAAAGGCAGTCCGAGCTCCTCACCGATGACCGGGAAGATGAAATCGATGTGGGCGAAGGTGAGTGTGCCGAATTTTTCGACGCCATTGCCGAGGCCCACGCCCCATGGCCCGCCGTTGCCGAGCGCCAGCAGCGCGCGCCACTGCTGCATGCCGCGGTCGAGCTGGTGCACCGGGTTTTCCAGGTCCAGCCATGCCTCGATGCGCGACCAGCGCACCGGATCGTTCATGATATACCATGAGGCGAGCGCAACCAGCAGCAGACCCGTGGGAATGGTATATCTCATGCGCGTGCCAACGCAAAACAGGATGGCGGCCACCGCGGCCGAGAGCGACAGCGCCGAGCCCACATCCGTCTCGGCGGCGATCAGCACGATGGGAATCCCGGCGATCATTCCCGGCACGATGAAGCCGCGCCAGAAGGTGCGCACTTCGGTCTGCCAGCGGGCAAACCACGCGGCCAGGCAGACGACCACCACGATCTTGGCCAACTCCGATGGTTGGAACTGGTTGACGAACGGCATCTTGATCCAGCGTTTCGAGCCGTAGGTCTCCACACCGATGCCGGGCACGAAACACAATGCGAGCAGGATGCAGGCCGCGACAAACATCCACGGTGCGGCTTTTCGAAAATACTCCTGCGGGCACCATGCGGCAATGACCGCCGCCACCAGACCGAAACCCGCCATCATCGCCTGACGAGTCAGGAAATGATACGGCTGCTCCATGCCCTTCACCCATGCACTGGTGCTCGCCAGCATGATCAGCCCGAGGGCGACCAGCGCGGCGACCGCGGCGCAGAGAATGATGGAACAATTGCGGGCCATGGGGAGTCGGGGATTTGATGGATCAATTCGCGGGAATGACAAGCTCCATGCCGGCCCTCAGCTTGCGCGGATCCGTGATGCGGTTGGCTCTCATCAGCGAGTCCTGGCCCACGTTGAAGCGGCCGGAAATCCGGAATATGCTGTCTCCCGGCTGGACGATATAAGTCTCTCCTGAAGCTGGAGGCACTTCCTGCGTGGCACCGCCATGAATCACATTCGGGCGGACCAGCACCGCACGCGGCGCGCCGCTGACGTCCACACCCTCAACCATACCCCGGTCGATCCCGGAGGCTGATTGTGCGCGGATGGCGGCGACTTCCGGCGGATCCTCGGCCACAATTCGCTTGGGCGGGATCTTGAGGATCAGGCCCGGGCCGATGTCCACATGCTTGTTGAGCAAGCGCAGATCACCCTCGTCCACGCCCTCGGCGGCGGCGATGCGCGCATAGTTGTCGCCGGTTTTGACGATGTAGGGTTTCTCGCCTGATGAAAGGCGCGGCAGGTCGCTGCGGGGTTGGTTGGCAGATGGCGCGGCGGCGGCAGCCGGCTGGCTTTTCACGTCGGTGGAGGTTGCGGGCGCGCGGCCGTCAAGGAAACGCTGATGGATGAAAATCAGCGCGATGGCCACGATGTGGATCAGGAAGATGATCGTCAGCGCACGCGAAATTTTCGAACTGCCGTCTTCCATTTCCATGTCGGAGGCGGGTGCGGAGGCAGCCGCCACGCGCTGCCTGCGGCTGTGGGTCACGGCATTGAGGCGGTGGAAAATGCCCTTGGGCACGGGGCGGCGTTTGACGGGAAGTGTTTGGAGTTTCATGACAAATTGTTAGCGAAGTTGGTGGACGAGGTCGCGGAATGAGTTGCCGCGTTGTTCATATCCGGAAAACTGATCGAAAGACGAGGTGCCGGGCGATAGCAAAACCGTCGATCCGCGCGGCGCAAGACCACGGGCGACTCCCACCGCATCAGCAAGGGTGGACACCGCCTCACTGGGAACGGCACGGCCGAACAAATCCGCGAGCGGCCGGGCGATCTGGCCGAAGGCGACCGTGGCCAGTGCCTTTTCGCGCAGCAAGGGCAGCACGGGCGAATAATCGAGCCCCTTGTCTTTTCCTCCGGCGATCAGCACCACCGGCCGGGTTTGCGAGCGCAGCGCGCTTTCCAGGGCATGCAGGTTGGTGGCCTTCGAGTCGTTGAGATATTCCACGCCGTCGAGAGTGCGGATGAGCTCGCAGCGGTGCGGCGGCGCGGCACATCCGTGCAAGGCCTCGCGCATGTCGGCTGTGGAAATTCCGAGCGCCTGGCAGGCTGCCATCGCAGCCATCACGTTCTCGGCATTGTGAAGCCCGCGCAGGCCGCTGTCGTGAACCATGTCAAGGCGCGGCTCGCCGCCATGGAGGATGATGTGGCCGTCGGAAAACCAATCCGCGTCCGGGCAGGTGGTGGAAAATGTGATGGTTCGCGCGGCAATCGGCGGCAGGTTCTCGCCATGGCGGACGACCGCGATGTCCTCCTCGGTCTGGTTTTCGAAAATCCGCAGTTTCGCCGCGCGATAGGCTTCCACCGTCGGATAGCGGTCCATGTGGTCCGGCGCGAAGTTAAGCCATACGGCCACGTCCGGATGCAGCGTGCGGATGGTCTCGAGTTGGAACGAACTGACCTCAAGCACCACCATGGCGGGATGCGTGGCCTGCATCACCACCTCTGCAAAGGGCACGCCGTAGTTTCCGCAGGGCGTTCCGCCCAGCCCGGCATGGGCCACAATCCGCGCGACCAGCTCGGTAGTGGTGGTCTTGCCGTTGGTGCCGGTGATGGCGACGATTTTCCCCTGATAGAAACGCGCGGCCAGTTCGACCTCGCCGATAATCTCCCCGGCATGCGCCGAAAACGCGGCGACAAACGGGCCGCAGGTATCGATGCCCGGGCTGACCACGAGCAGGTCAGAAACCACTCCCCCACCCTGCTCCGCAGTGGCCCCGGGATGCGACTCAGCACCGGCCGGCATGTCGGAGAACGCCTTCTCGTCCGCGAGATCCCACACCGACACACGCGCACCCTCGCGCAGCGCGAGCGCCGCCGCGGCCCGACCGCTGCGGCCGGCTCCGAGAATCGCGATGTGTTTTCCGTCGAGGCTCATAATTCCGTTAGACAATCTTGAGGATGGCCAGTCCGAACAATGCGAACATGATCGAGAGAATCCAGAAGCGGACGATCACCTGGCTCTCGTGCCAGCCCAACAACTCGAAGTGATGGTGGATGGGCGACATCTTGAAAATCCGCTTCCTGCGCAGCTTGAAACTGCCGACCTGAAGGATCACCGACATCGCCTCCATCACGAAGATCCCGCCGATGATCACCAGCAGCAGCTCCTGCTTGGTGCAGATGGCCGCGGTGCCGAGCGCGCCGCCGATCGCCAGCGAACCGGTGTCTCCCATGAACACCTTGGCCGGATGGCAGTTGAACCACAGGAAGCCGAAGGCCGCGCCGGCCAGCGCCATCAGGAACACCGAGAGCTCGCCGATGTAGAGGTTGTGCGGAATCACCAGATACTCGACCGACATGAAATAATGTCCCGCGAGATAGGCCAGCAGCGCATAGGCAAGCGCGGTGCTGATCGTGCAGCCGGTGGCCAGGCCGTCCAAGCCGTCTGTTAGATTCACCGCATTCGAGCAACCGACAATGATCAGCGCGAAAAACGGAATCACCAGCCAGCCGAGATCCACCAGTTCCACTTTGAACAAAGGGAAGCAGATCGCGCCGATGCCGATGGGGTTGTTCTTGCCGAGGGTGAAGCCCGCCTCGCCGGCCGCGATGCTCGCCTCGCTGGCACCGAATCCCGAGATTTCCGGCTTGAAGAAGACAAAGGCGGCGGCGATCAGCGCGATGACGATCTGCCAGCCGAGCTTGGTGCGGCTGCTGATGCCATCCGAGGTTTTTTCCTTCACCTTGCGGTAATCGTCGCAAAATCCCAGCAGCCCGCAGGCGGCCATGGTGCAGGCGCAGACGGCGACGAATGGGTTGAACGGCCTCGCGCAGATCAATGTGGAAACCAATACGGTGGCGAGGATCAGCACGCCGCCCATGGTGGGCGTGCCGATTTTTCCGCCATGCAGCTCGGCGAGCTTGTGAACCTCGGCGGCGGTGCGGATCGGTTGGCCCACCTTGAGTGAGATCAGCCGGCGGATCACGCGCGGTCCGAAGAGAAGTGAAAGGATGAAAGCGAGCAGTCCGGCACTGGCGGCGCGGAAGGTGATGTATTGGAAAAGATTGAGGAATGAAAACGTGTGAGCCCAGCCCGTCTGGCCGGCGGCCTTCTCCGCCTCGAACGCGGCAAACCAGAAATCGTAAATCGCGGGAAGCATCAGTTTTGTGGAAATGCGGCGTTCATGAATTTTTCGACGGCGGCGGCGCGACTGCCCTTGAAGAGCACCACGTCACCGGGTTTCACCTCGCGCGTCAGCCATGCGGCGGCCTCCGCGGGGTCTGTGAAATGGGGAACGTCTCCGGCACCGCTGGCGATGCCTTCGGCACCCTCACCCACGGCGATCACCTTGAGATCACGCTGGGCGGCGAGCTCGCCGGCACGTAGGTGGGCGGCGGGCGCGTGCACCCCGAGTTCACCCATCCGGCCCATCACGATGATGCGCCGCGCGCCGTTGAGCACCGGCATTTCGGCCAGAGTGTCGATCGCCGCAGCCATCGATTCCGGGTTCGCGTTGTATGTGTCATCAATGACGGTGATGCCCTTGTAATGATAGGACTTCAGGCGACCGCCTGCGAGAGAGGATGAGGAAAGCCCGGCGGCGATTTCGGCGATGGGCACGCCGAGTTTCCAACCGGCCCCTGCGGCGAGCAGCGCGTTGGTGACCATGTGTTTGCCGGGCACCGGCAGCGTGACTTCCGCCGTGCCCTCGCCTTCGATCACCAGGTTGAAAACCGTATGCCCGGCCTCGAAGCGGAGATCCTCCGCACGCACCAGCCCGCGGCCGTTGCCGACCGGAACGAGGTGCGCCTTGGTGCGCTGGCGCAGGTATTCGTGATACTCGCAGGTGGCCGGAAGGAAAAGCACTCCGTCTGGCGGCAGCGCGCGGGCCAGCATGCCTTTCTCCTCGGCAATGGCATCGCGCGAGCCGAGATGCTCGATGTGGGCGGTGCCGATGTTGGTGATGATGCCGAACTTGGGCCGCGCGATCTCGCACAGCGGGGCGATCTCGCCGGAATGGTTCATGCCCATCTCCCAGACGGCGGCGTTGTGTTCCGGCGTCGTCGCGAGAACTGTTAGAGGAACCCCGATGTGGTTGTTCAAATTGCCGCGCGTGGAGGAAACGTTGAACTTGCGGGCAAGCACCGCCGCGGTGAAATCCTTGGTGCTGGTCTTGCCATTGGAGCCGGTGATGGCAACCACCGGGATGTCAAGCTGCTTGCGCCACCAGTGCGCGAGCTTCTGCAGGGCGAGCAGGGTGTTGGAGACCACGATGACCGCCGCGTTGGCCGGAGTTTCACCAATCCAATTGTGAACTACCACAAGCGCCGCGCCTTTTTCGATGGCAGCCCGGGCGAAGGCATCGCCATCGAAGTTTTCGCCACGCAGCGCGAAGAAGACCGCTCCGTCGGGCAGCGTGCGGGTGTCTGTGGATACTCCGCCGACAGCGAGCACGCCTGGGTTTCCCGCGGCGACCGGTGCGCCGAGGATCTCCGCGATCTGTTGGGCGGTCATGGGTTTCATCGGCTTTCGGAAATGAGTTGGGCACGGTCGCGCAGCGCCTTGGAGGCATGCTTGCGGTCTGAGAAATCGATTGTTTGATCGGCGAACTGCTGGGTGCTTTCATGGCCCTTGCCGGCGATCAATATGATATCTCCGGAGAGCGCGTTCTTGATGGCATGGGAAATCGCCTCGGCGCGGTCCGGCATGCTGAGATGACCCTTGCCGCGCATGCCCGCCTCGATTTCGCGGATGATGGCAAGCGGGTCTTCCGAGCGCGGATTGTCCGAAGTGACGATACAGGCGTCGCTGAGCCGGACGGCGGCGGCACCCATCAGCGGGCGCTTGCCCTTGTCGCGATCGCCACCGCAGCCAAATACGGTGATGAGCCGGCGCGGATTGAGCTCCTTGAGCGTGCGGCAGGCGTTTTCCAGTGCATCCGGAGTGTGCGCGTAATCAACAAACACCGTCGCTCCACCGGCGTTGCCGACGTTTTCCATGCGCCCGGGGACTTGTGGCGAGTTGGCAACGGCGGCCACGGCCTCGCGCGGGCGGATGCCGCAGGCGCTGGCGGCGGCCATCCCCGCGAGCAGGTTGTGGATGTTGAAACGTCCGATCAGCGGCGCGCGCACCAGATAGGAGCGACCCTTGGCAGTAAGCTCGAACTCCATGCCGCGCGGGCTTTGGCGGAAGTTGTTGGCGCGGAAATCACAGTGCACGTTGAAGCCGTAGCGCAGCACCCGCATTTTCTTCCCTTCGAGCGAGGCGGCGAGATCCGCGCCGTGGGCGTCGTCGGTATTGATCACGGCCACCGGTTTCTTGCCGTGGGGATCCGCGGCGAGCGCGTGAAACCACTCGGCCTTGGCCTGATAGTAGGCCTCCATCGTGCCATGGTAGTCGAGGTGGTCTTGGGTGAGATTGGTGAAAACGCAGGCGTCGAAACCGATCGCGGAGACTCGTTTCTGATGGATGCCGTGCGAGGAAACCTCCATCGCCACGCCACGGCAGCCGTGATCGCGCATGCGGCCTAACAGTCCGGCGAGTTCGACCGGCCCGGGAGTGGTGTGACTCGCGGTCGCGGTGGTCTCGCCATCGTCCACCACGATGGTGCCTAACAGACCGGCGCGGTGCCACACGCTTTTCATGATGTGATGAATCAAAAACGCGGTGGTGGTCTTGCCATTGGTGCCGGTGACTCCGGCCATGGCGAGGTCCCGCCACGGATCGCCGGCGAGCGTGGATGCGAGCTTGGCCAGCGCGGTGCGGCTGTCCGGCACGTGCAGCCAGGCGACGACCGGATCAAGTTCCGCGGGTGGTGCGGTTTCCGCGAGGATGGCGGCGGCTCCGGCGGCAAGCGCATCTCCGATGAAGCGGTGGCCATCCACCGCGGTGCCGCGGATCGCGGCGAAAAGCACGCCCGGGCCCGCCTCGCGCGAGGAGTCTGTTAGAGCACGAATCTCCGCGTCCACCGGACCGGAGGCGGTGACTCGTACGACGCCGGAAATGAGATCGCGGAGGGTCATGATTTGGCATCTGCGAGCGGGGCGGGCAGCGGCTCGGTGGGTTGCAGGTTCATGTAGGCCGCCGCACGCGCGGCGATGCGGCCGAATGCGGGGGCGGCGATGGTGCCGCCATAGCGCGAGACCTTGTTGGTGCGGGGATCGTCAATGACGACTACGCCGACGAATGCGGGATTCTCGGCCGGCAGCATGCCAGCGAAGGAAACGGTATAACTATTGGCCAGATATCCGCGGCCGTTGGGATTGTGTTTCTTGGCCGTGCCGGTCTTCCCCGCCACCTTGTAGCCGGGCACGGCGGCGAGCGTGGCGGTGCCACCTGTTAGCGTGACCTTGGCAAGGGCATCGCGCATTTTCCTCGCGGTCTCCGGCTTGAGCACTTCTCTCACGACTTCCGGCGGGTAGGTTTCAACGACGGTGCCGTCGTTTGCAACCAGCGCCTTGACGATGCGCGGCTTGAGCAACTTGCCATCGCCGGCGATCACCGAATAGGCGCAGGCCATTTGAAGCGGCGTGACATTGAGCGCATAACCATAACTGGCCCGGGAGAAATCCACGGCGTTGTTGGTGTTGCGGGCAATGCCCGAGCTCTCGCCGCTGAGCAACACGCCGGTCTTGCGGCCGAAGCCCCAGCGCTCGGTGTAATCAAAGAACCGCTTGGCTCCGAGCTGGCGGGCAAACTTGTAGGCGCCGATGTTGCTGGATTTGATCAACACTCCTTCAAGCGTGAGGTTGCCATAAGGATGGTGATCTGGAACCTGGATTTTACCTTCGGAGTAATTGCCGTTGTGGCAGAACACCGAGGTGAATGGGGTTGCAACGCCTTCGTTCAGCACGCCGGCGGTGGAAACGATCTTGAAGGTGGAGCCCGGCTCGTAAATCGCCTGAATGGCATAGTTGAATCCGTTTTCCGCGATGTTCTGCTTGTGATTCAGATCGAAGTGCGGGCGGCTGACCATGGCGAGAATCTCGCCGGTTTTCGGGTCCATCAGAATCACCGCGCCGCGGACGGATTCGAATTCCGCGAGGCAGGCATCCAGTTCCTCCTCAACGATCGCCTGCAGGCCCATGTCGATGGTGAGCTGCACGTTCAGTCCCGCGCGCGGCGGCAACAGGCTGGAGGAGTTTCCCGGAACCACCAAACCGCGCGCATCGCGGCAGTGCTCGCGCCAGCCATCGCGACCAGCAAGAAATTCCTCCATCGAGGACTCCACGCCGAAACGGCCTACCACGCGGGTCTGGTTCTTGCCGTCCTCGTTGGCTTCTTCGATTTCACCGGTAAAGCCTGTGAGATGAGTGGCGAGGTTGGGGGAAGTGTACCAGCGCTTGATCGAGTTCTGGAATTCAAAGCCTTGGATCCAGTGTTTGTTGACCGCCTCGCGGAGGTTGTCGGCCACATCCTCGGGCAGATCCTTGGCGACGGGCACCCATTTGCCCTTGCTGGTTTCGATCCTCGCGCGGAGTTCCTCGCGGCGCATGCCGAGCGGCCGGGCCAGCACGCCCACGGCATAGGCGAGGTGTTTGCGCACGATGGTGTCCGCGGTCTCGCTGTTGAGGATGTCGCCGCGCAGGCCGCTGATGCGGCGGCGGCGTGCGGCATCGTCCAGTTCGTTCCATCCGGGTTCCGCGCTGGCCTCTTGATAGGCCAGGCCATAGGCCGCGAGCTTGGGATCGTGGAGGTGGTTCTTGTCCACAAACACAGTGGAAACAGGGATGCTCCTGGCAAGCGGTTCCTCACGGCGGTCCACGATCATGCCACGGATGGCCGGCAGTTTTTCGATGCGGTGATACGCCTTGCGCGAACTTTCCGCATAGCGCTGGCGGTCCACCAGCTGGATCTGGACCAGCCTGCCCGAAAGCACACTGAGCCCGATCACCAGGATCGAGCACAGAACGATGCAGCGGGTTTGGAATGAAGACTTCACTGGCTAGGGAGCGGCGGCCGCGACACTCCTGCGTTGCGGCGGCACGGGATCGATCTCTTCAACGACGGCAAGGGAGATCGGACGCAGATTCGATCCGTTCTCCTCGAGCTGCTTGCGGATGACGAAGCGGTTGAGGAGTTGATCCATCCGCATCTCGGTGGTGCGGATTTCCAGGCGGCAGTGTTCGATCCGGCGTTCGATCGCATCGATCTCGCGGCGGACTTGGATCTGGCTGTTCTTGTAATAGACGTGCAGCACGCCACCGGCAGCCACGATCGCGAAGGCGAGGATCACGGAAAATATCACAAAAACGGAAGTCCGGGGCTGGTCGCGGCGGCGGTTCATGGCGTGGTGTCTAAAAGCCGTGCGACCCGCAGTTTTGCGCTGCGGGCTCGCGGATTGCGGGAGGTTTCTTCAGCGCCCGGGATGATCGCCTTGCGTGCGAGCAGCTGGAATTGAAAATCCGGATTCGGCCGGGGTTCGGGCCATCCAGGATCATCGATGAATGGCGTGGAGCGGTGCCGCAGGAATCGTTTGACCATCCGGTCCTCCAAGCTGTGGAACGTGATGACTAACAGACGCCCGCCCGGTTTGAGCACCGAGGGCGCTGCGGCCAGCGCGGCGGCCAGCGATTCGAGCTCCTCGTTGACCGCCATGCGGATCGCTTGAAACGCGCGGGTCGCCGGATGGGTGCGGCCGTGGCGGCCGACGGCAGTCTCGATGCAGGAGGCGAGCTCCAAGGTGGTCTCGAAATTGCGCACGGCGCGTTGTTTCACGATGGCCGCGGCGATGCGGCGCGCCTTCGGCTCCTCACCGAATTCAAACAGGATGCGCACCAGATCCGCCTCACTCCATTGATTGACGACTTCCGCCGCAGTGTGCGGGCTGGACGGACCCATCCGCATGTCGAGCGGACCCTCGCGCATGAACGAAAACCCACGCGGCGCGGAATCCAATTGCCGCGAGGAAACCCCGAGATCCAGCAACAAGCCATCGGCCCGGCGGCCTTCACGAATGGCCGGGATTTCCCCGAGCCGGGAAAAATTCCCCTCCCAAGTGGAAAAGCGTGCGCCGAACTCACTCAGTCTCGCGCGCGCGTGCGCGAGGGCCTCCGGGTCACGGTCGATGCCGAGCACGCTGGCACCCGCTTTCAGAAAAATCTCGCTGTGACCGCCGCCGCCAAGGGTGCCATCGATGATGAATCCTCCCTCGCCGGCCTGCATCCACTCCGCCACTTCTTGCGGAAAAACCGGTAGGTGATACCCGCCGGTTTGCTCGTCGCCCGTCGAAAAGCCGTCAGGTGCCTGCCCCGACAACCAGCCAGAAGCGGCGCAGGCACCCGTAGTCTCGACAGAACGCCGTGCTGTCCCGAGCCAGGCGTTCTGTTTGTCATTGGAAAAAAAATTTCCCGATGGCCGTGCGGACAACCAGCCAGACGCCGCACGGACCATCGTTTGAAACCGCGAGAGAAGTTCTGTCCCGAGAGACTTCTCGCGCATTGCCATGAAAGTCACCGGACGCCGCGCCGACAACCAGCCAGAAGCGGTGCGGACGTCCGTGGATTTGACAAGACCCCGGGCTGTCCCGAGCACGTGGTCTTGCGTTATGGAAAAAAGGGTTCCCAACCCTGGCGCCTGAGCGAGGGCGGCCGAAGCCGCCGCAGGGCGGACCGCTTCAAGTGCCAGAGTTGGTGAGGTGAACAACATTGCTGCTGCTGGGTGTGTTGTGGGAGAATGGTTAGAATATGCCGAGCTCGTCGTCCTCTTGCTCGGCGCTCTCGATTTCGAAAACCTTGTCGAAGTTGGTCTTGCTCCAAATCTCAAAATAAATACCACGGCCGGCCAGATACACGTCGCCATCGGCCTTGATGCCGGCTTTTTCGCTGAGGTCCTTGGGCACCAAAAGCTTGCCTTGCTCGTTGAGGGTGACCTCACGGCTCAACATCGCCAGCTTGCCGAGCAGTTTGTCTTTCTCACCAGGCGTCTTGCCGCTGTTCTGGATGATGCCTTCCTTTTCGTCATAGGCCTCCTGGCTGAGCACTTTGACCACCGGCATCTCATGCCGATTGGAAAACAGCAGGAACAGCGGCGCCCCTGCATCCGGACGCCATGCCACCGGCACGGATACCCGGAACTTCGGGTCCATCTTGAAGGGCTTGAATCCCTTGTAGCGCTGGTGGTTGCTGATCATTGAAAGGCACCGACGGTCGCGTCAGTGGATTAGAGATACACTGAAACACACTGAGTCCACAAGTAGTTTTTTGGATAAATTTAATAATTTTTTTATTCTCTCATTTAGAATGACTTACAGAGAACTTTGAGCCGTGATTTTTTGTGAATTCTGCGGAACCCCATCTACAAAACTCGGCTTTTTAAAAAAACAATCGACCAAATCTTCCCGTTTGGGGTCAATTTTTGAAACCAGTGTATTTGAGGAAAGCCGAAGTGGACTTCCGCTCTGGGGCCTCGCATCCGCCCCCACACCGAGTTTAAGCACCTTGGCGGAGTGACAACTGCGAGGTCCCCGCGATCAAATCCATGAATCGGCGATTTTTCCTTGATGTTGAAGCGAAGGCCTAGGGATTGTCGCGTGTACGAAAAAATCGAACCCTTTTGGCAAACTAATTTCATGCCGAACAATCTCGCAGACTATTACCGCGATCTCTTGATCTGGGAGGCGCAACAGCATCGGCAACTTATTCACACATGGCCACCTGAGCTGGTGGTCGCAATTGAGGCGGCATTTGTGGCTGCGGCTCCAGCGTCTTCAATCAAGGGCTCGAAATGCCCTATTCGCGCGGGAAGCACCAATCAATCGATTGGAAATCAGGTTGAGGATTATGCAATCACGAAGCTTTCATCTGTCATTCGAGGTTTCACGATCCTGCCATGTTCAGGGGCTGGCTATCCGGACAAGACACTCGTGCATGAACCTTCCGCACTTCGCATGCCTCTCGAAGTCAAGGTCACCAGTAACTGGAATCCGTGCGATTCAAACAGGCGTGTCCTGACATCGTCCTCGGAAAAGCTGAGGACACAATTTAGCGATCCAATTTACCACTTGCTCCTAACCATCATTTATTCGCCCGCTCGATTGCATGCGCAAGTAAACACCATTCGCCTCGACTTTCTTGAGCCCACAACCACAGTAAGCGTAAGGCTCGAAGCATCCATCAATCACAAGATCCTGTCGGATGGCTCGCACCACAGCAAACTGATCTGAAATGTATCGCAATAATTCCAAAACAATTTTTTCAGACACGCGAGACCTCCACTACGAGCTTCGCACGTTCCATGAGTTCAACCGCCCTACTGGCACCGAAGAGCGGAGCTTTGCGGACCTCAGAATTCCGCTCTATGAGAATGAGTTTTGGACATCAAAGCAACGGGATGGGCACTCACTTCATGAAGTCTCGTATCGCGCATGCTACAAACCACAATTGCCGGCGTTCTTCATACAAAGGTTATGCCGGCCAGAATGTGTGGTGTATGACCCCTTCATGGGGCGCGGAACAACTTTGATTGAGGCGCAGCTTCATGGATGCCGGGCCATCGGCAACGACATCAATCCCTTGTCAGGTATCTTGGCGGCTCCTCGACTTTGCCCGCCTGCTTTCGGTGAAATTGAGAAACGGATGGCGCAGGTTGAATTGCCTGCCGTTAGCAATGTTGACTGTGATCTCATGGTGTTTTTCGAAACCAATACCCTTCGCGAGCTGTATGGATGGCGCGCCTATTTTCGGCAGAGAAAAGAAACGAATTCATTTGATGCCGTGGATGCCTGGATTCAGATGGTCGCTTGCAATCGTTTGACGGGGCATTCGCCTGGGTTTTTTTCAGTCTATACCCTGCCACCCAATCAAGCCACCTCTTTAAAAGCCCAGCTGAAAATCAATCAGAAAAGAAACCAGGTTCCAGAATATAGAAACACCAGAAAGCTGATTCTAAAGAAGTCGAAGCAGTTATTGAAACATCCTCTCCCAAAATGTTTCACAAGGGACGATGCTAAGATTTTCCACGAATCAGCGGATGAGACCCGGGGAATTCCATCAGATTCCGTTGACCTGGTGGTCACATCCCCTCCTTTCCTCGACACTGTTGATTATGTTCAGGATAATTGGCTGCGCATGTGGTTTTGTGAGGTCGAAATCGAGGGCGGCCGGATATGGCAGTTGAAATCGCTGCAAGACTGGATCGCCAGGATGACCAATGTCCTTGTTGAACTGCGGCGCATTCTAAAGCCAAACGGTCTGGTGGCATTTGAAGTTGGTGAAATTAGGAAAGGGATTCTCCTGCTTGAAAATGAAGTAGTCAGGGCGGGATTTGAAGCAGGTTTGACGCCTGAGTGCATCATGATCAATTCCCAGAACTTTACAAAAACCGCCAATTGCTGGGGGGTTTCCAATAACACGAAGGGAACCAACAGCAATCGGATCGTTATCTTGAAGAAAAAGGTATGAGAGACCCTGCGACGGTCACAGACCAGCGCTACAGTTTACTTGTGGAAATTTTCATTTCCACGGCCGGGGCGTTGCGGCGAGGATACCGCCGATGTTGGAACGCGTTTTTCTTGGATGGGACGGGCCGTTTTTGGGGCGGGCGGCGGCTTGGCTTGTGGAGCGCCGGGATGAGCTGCCGCACTGGCTGGTGGTGGTGCCGACATCGCAGGGCGGGCGGCGCTTGCGCGAGGCGCTTGCGCAACAAGCGGGCGGGGCGCTGCTTTCGCCGAAAATCAGCACGCCAGGCTCGCTGCTGAAAACGCCGGATCCCATGGTGGCGGCGGACTGGATGGAGCGGGTGGCCTGGCTGGAAACACTGGAAGGCATCGCGGATTGGGAGAATCATCAGGACCTTTTTCCGCAATCGCCGGAGGACGATGGCGAATGGGCGGGCGGCCTCGCGGCGGAGTTCACCAGCCTGCGCCGCGCGCTGCAGGAGAACGGCCTTACGCTTGCCGCGGCGGCGCGAATGCTCGGTGGATCGGTGGAAGCCGGGCGCTGGAAGGCGCTCGGTCATTTGGAAAGCCGGATGGAGCACAAGCTGCATGCATGGGGTTTGCTGAGCCGCAGCAAGGTGCTTGCAGAAGGGGTGGAACTGCCGCCGGGGATCACCGCAGTGGTGTTGGCAGGTATCACTGAAATGCCGCCGCTCTTGGAAAAATCGCTGCTCGCATGGGATGGGCTGGTCACCGCACTGATCGCCGCGCCGGACAGAGAGGCGGAGGCGTTTTCCCAGCTGGGCCGGCCATTGGCTTGCTGGACGGAACGCACGATGCCGTGGCCGGAAGGAGAGCGCGGCTCGGTCATGCTTGTCGCCGATCCGAGGCAGGAGGCCGCCGAGGCCTTACGCGTGGTGGCGGAAAACCAAACGCCATCCGACGAGGTGGCACTCGGTTCCGCCAACACCGGCACCGGCGATACACTGGCGCAGGTATTCACCCGCGCGGGCTGGCCGGCGTTTCATCCGGCGGCGCAAGCAGTCGCGAGCGGCTTGTCGCGCTGGTTCCGGCTGTGGTCCGCATGGCTAAGGGATCCCAAACTGGCCACGCTGGCGGACCTTTTCGCGATGCCGGAGACCGCCGCATTGACCGGCGGCAGGCGCGAGGAAAAAGCCAGCCGGCTTGCTCGCTTGAGAAACGACTGGATGGCCATCCGCCCGCAGGACCTCCGCCAGCGCATGCAATCCGCAGAATTCCGCAACGAAACCGAGCGCCAGAACGCGGAGGATCTTCTCAGCGTGGTGGCCGCGATGGAACACTGGCGCAGCGGTTTTCTAAGCGGGGATTTTCATGACCACATGGATCGTCTGTTAGAAATCCTGGCGCAGACGCACGAGGAAAGCGCCGCCGAGGCCGCAGTGATCGGCGGCTGGCTTGTGACCGCCGCGCCGGTGATGCGGCAGGTGAAACGCGAGGCCGCATTCTGGATCGACCTGATGCTGGAGGAAATCCCCTCCCCCGCTCCGCTGCCGCCGGATGGACGCGTGATCGATGTGCAGGGCTGGCTGGAGTTGTTATATGAACCCGGCCGCCATCTTGTGCTCTGCGACATGAATGAAGGCAAGGTGCCCGCGCGCAATACCGGCGATCCATGGCTCGGCGAAGCGGCGGGCGCGCAGCTCGGGCTGTTGGGAAATGCCGACCGCGCGTCACGCGACGCGTTTCTCTATCA
>CAXNHR010000039.1:0-17274 GCA_964202135.1 Luteolibacter sp.
TCATCGATGCCTGCTTGCGCTTGTTCCGCGGCAGGGGGTTCGGCTGGCGCGTCCTGGGCCGGGAGCTTGGGCAGCGAGATGACGCAGAGCAGCGCAATGGCAGGCAGGACCTTGCGGTGGTGTGGTGTCCGGTTTTTCATGGGAGGGAAGTCGGGGTGGATGATTGAATGAGTCCGAGCGAAATGATGCGGAATGTGGTGGATGGCACAAGAAGTGGATTCCGTTGCACTTCAACCTAAGCTGTAGCCATGGTGGCAAATCCTGTCGAATCCTCATTTTGGAAATTCGCATGCTGTCTATGGCGTTTGGATTCGCATTGAGAATTGCTTTTCCCTGCCGTAGTCCCGGTGATAACGGTCCGCGCCCTTCCATCAAAATGAGCCGCCCTCATCCATTCGATCCGTCGTCACGCCCCGGGCATGACGGCTCTTTTTCCCTACTGCCGCTGCTGAGTGGAGTGGCCACCCTGTGCTTGCTTTCCGGTTGCGGACCCTCTGTGGCTCCGCCCGAGAGCCATTCAGCGCCGGTTGCGCGCACATCCCTTGCTCCCGATTTCCTCAACGATCCGGCAGAGCCGATCAACCGCGGAGTGGGCGTGTTCAACACCGCCCTGTTGATCGGCGTGTTAGATCCGGCAGCCAGGGTCTATCAAGGTGTGGTGCCGACGCCCGTCCGCAAGTCGATCAGCCATTTCTCGCACAACATCACTTACCCCGGCCGGCTGATCAATCAGGCGATCCAAGGACGCTGGCAGGACGCGGGGGACGATTCGGCACGCTTTCTAACCAACAGCACCATCGGTGTGGCCGGCTTGTTTGACGTCGCCTCGAAATGGGACATGCCCAAACCTGAAGCCGATTTCGCGCGGACTTTCCAAGGCTGGGGATGGAAACCGAATTCCTACATCATGCTGCCGGTCCTGGGACCCAGCGACGATTGCAATCTGGCAGGCACGGCTCTCGACTCGGCCAGCAATCCGCTCACCTACGTAGGCGACAGCGAGCCGATTGTCCCCGTTGCCGTCCGTTTCAACGGAATTTCCAACCACACCGGCCGCGCGGTGCGCCTGATTCGCTCCGAGGCCGATCCCTATTCGCTATCGAAGCTCGCGTGGAGCTACGTGGGGCTCACCGTCGCGCCCGACTGGTCGGTCGATGGGCCGAAGGATCCCGCCACGATGGATACACTTCATGCCGCGGCGGTCCAACTCAAGGATCCGAATTTCTTCCGCGCGGGCCGCACCCTGACAGTCAAGGTGCCGGAAACCGGCAGGATCATACCGGCCAATGTGTGGCTGCAAAAAGAGCCCGCGCCGCTGGTTTACGTGCTACCAGGCATCGGTTCGCACCGGCTTTCGACGGGCGCCTTGGTGATGGCCGAGACTCTCTACAATGCCGGCTTTTCGGTGGTCAGCACTTCGAGCGTGTTCCATCCGGAGTTCATCGAGCGCACCGCCACCGCGCCGCTGCCGGTATATCCGCCGGTGGACACCGCAGACTTGTTTGGCGCGCTTTCCGCTCTCGACGCCCACCTCGAGAAACGCCATCCAGGGCGCTTCACCCGTCGGGCGCTGGTCGGTGCTTCAATGGGTGGCTTCCATGCGCTGCACTTGGCGGCCCACGAGGCGAAGCGCGGGGCGGACGCCATGGTCATCGACCGCTACGTCGCGATCAACCCGCCGGTCGATCTGCTGAAGGGTGCCAAGCTCCTGGACTCGTTTTACGAGGCCCCGCTGGCCTGGCCGGAGGAAACCCGCCAGGCGCGTATCAACAACACCGCACACAAGGTGGGCGGTCTCGCCACCATGCCACTCGCGGAAATTTCCGATCCGCCTTTCAGCGCGATCGAGTCGAAATACCTCATTGGCCTGACCTTCCGCCTCACCTTGCGCGACGTGCTGTTCAGCAGCCAGTCGCGCCACAACCTCGGCGTGTTGAAAGCGCCTCTCTCGCGCTGGAACCGGAGCCATGCCTACAACGAAATCATGGGCTTTCGCTTCGAGGAATACGGTGAACGTTTCGTTTTTCCCTATTACAAATCCCGTGGCATCGGGAAGAAGGATTTCCGCCATCACGGGGATCTGCGCAGTTTCGGTGGCCAACTGCGCTCGCAGGGCAAAGCGCGCGTGATCACCAACCGCAACGACTTCCTGCTCAGCGCCGCCGACATCGCTTGGCTTCGCCAGACTTTCGGCACGTCCCGCCTGCACCTATTTCCCGATGGCGGCCACCTCGGAAATCTCGGCGAACCGGAAGTATGGAGCGAGATCCTCGATCAACTCGCCGATTTGAAATAATCGAACGGCCCGCGCCATTCTTTTTTCTGAAAACGGTTGGCTGGACTCTCTGTCGATGCCCGGACTCTTCCAGGGATGAGGGAATTTGCTACTTGTCCGCAGCTGCGGTGCATAGTGACTTTCCGTCCTGCCGTCATGCCCTCATTCATCCACGCGTTTTCGTTCCCCGGCTTCCACTTCCTCGCTGCCCAGCCACCGCTGGCGGCCGGTGCAACGAACTGGCCGTTGATCTGGGTGCTGCTGCTGCTTGCCTCGGCGGTGGCGATGTTTGTCAGCAACAAACCCGGCATGGATGTCGTGGCGCTGTTGATGATCGCCGCTTTGCCCTTCACCGGCGTGCTCACCATGCAGGAAACGCTGGCGGGTTTCAGCGATCCGAACGTCGTTCTCATCGCCTTCCTGTTCGTGATCGGTGAAGGCCTCGTCCGCACCGGAGTCGCACGGCGTCTCGGGGACTGGACCAACCACAAGGCCGCCGGGCGGGAAACCAAGCTGCTCGTTTTGTTGATGCTGGCAGTCGCGGGATTGGGCTCGGTGATGAGCTCCACGGCGGTCGTGGCGATCTTCATCCCGGTGGTTTTCCGTATTTGCCGCAACAGCGGCATCGCGGCCAGCCGGCTGATGATGCCTGTGAGTTTCGCCGGGCTGATCAGCGGGATGATCACCCTGATTGGCACCACACCGAATCTGGTGGTCAACTCCGAGTTGATGCGCCAAGGCGCGGAGGGACTTCATTTCTTCAGCATCACGCCAATCGGGCTGGCGGTGTTGGCGCTTGGGGTGGTGTACATGAAATTCGCCCGGGAGTGGATCCCCCAGCGGAATGATGGCGGTCCCGTGAAGTCCGAACGCCCGACCTTTAACGACTGGATCGGGAAATACCGGCTCTCCATACGCGAGAAGCGGGTGCGGGTGCTGCCCGGATCGGATCTCATCGGCAGGTGCCTCGAGGAACTCAGTTTGCGTGACCAGGGCGTGAATCTGCTGGCCGTGGAAAGAGCGGGTGAACGCAGGCGCACCCTGCTGCGGCCGTCCCGGGCATTCTGCGTGGAGGCTGGCGATATCATGTTTCTGGATGTCGCCTTGGGTGAACAGGCCACCGCCGAGTTGATCCGAAAGCATGGAGTGGAGGAACTTCCGCTCGATCCCGAGAACCGCTATTTCACTGATCTTTCCCAGGACATCGGCATGTCCGAAGCCATCCTTCCGGCGGACTCGGGCTTGGTGGGCAGAACTGTCCGGGACTCGCGGATCCGCGCCGAGTCCGGGCTCACAGTGATCGGCCTAAGGCGCGCGAATGAGGCGTTTGAAGGTGATTTTCTGGATGAAAAACTCCGCGTGGGCGACACCATCCTGGTCACCGGCTTCTGGAAGGACATCCAGCGCATGCAGGGCGGCAACAACCCAATCGTCCTGCTGGACCTTCCGGCGGAATTCGAGGACGTGCTGCCTGCCGCAAATAAAGGCCCGATCGCCCTGGGAATCCTCGCACTTGTCATATTGACGATGGTCACCGGTCTGATCCCCAACGTGCATGCCGTGCTGATCGGTTGCCTCTTGATGGGCTTGTTCGGCATTCTGACCATGAAAAGCGCCTACCGATCCGTCAGTTGGAAGAGTCTGGTCCTGATCGTGGGCATGCTGCCATTCTCACTCGCGCTGCAACGCACCGGCGGCGTCGATCTGGCGGCGGATGGAATCCTCGGCATCATTGGCGGGGGCTCGCCCCGTCTCGCGCTCGGCGTCATTTTCGTGGTCACCTCGATGCTGGGCATGTTCATCTCCAACACCGCCACCGCCGTGCTGATCGCACCCGTGGCCTTGAGCGTCGCCAATGATCTCGGTGCCTCGCCCTATCCCTTCGCGATGATGGTGATGCTGGGTGCCAGCACGGCCTTCATGACTCCGGTATCCTCGCCGGTGAACACGCTGGTGGTTTCTCCCGGAAACTATCGATTCGGAGATTTCGTGCGCGTGGGGGTTCCTTTCAGCATCATCGTGCTGATCGTTGCCGTCATCCTGGTCCCGATCCTGTTCCCGCCGTGACCAGCTCTGTTTCCCGCGGAGATCTGACACGGGGTGCCATGCACAGGAACGGAACGGCTTTACCCTGCAAGGAACGCGCTGCTTCAGATCACCGGCATTTGTGACAAGCACGCTTGCGGATGCGGTCTGGCATGCTTATCCATCGCCGCGCGCCACGCGCTCCTGATCCCATGCTCCTCCACTTTTACAAAATGAACGGTGCCGGCAATGACTTCATCGTCATCGACAACCGCGACCTCTCGATCCAGCTCGACGGTGAAACCATCGAAGCCCTCTGCGACCGCCACCGCGGCATCGGTGCGGACGGACTGCTCGCCGTGGAACCCGCCGAGCACGGTGCCGATTTCAAATTCCGCTACTACAATGCCGACGGCGGCGAAGCCGAAATGTGCGGCAATGGAGCGCGCTGTTTCGGCCGCTTCACCGCCCACCTGACCGAGGAAGTGCCGGACCGCGTGACCTTCGAGACCATCGCCGGAACGCTCGCCGCCGAAATGGTTGGCGAAAACGTCCGCATCGCCATGTCCGAGCCGAAGGGCCTCAAGCTCGACACCGGAGCCAGTGTGCCCGGCCTGGATGCCGCCCTGCATTTCGTCAACACCGGCGTGCCCCACGTCGTAGCCTTCGTGCCCGGCGGACAGGCTTTTGAGGAACTCGATGTCTTCACCCACGGTTGCGCCATCCGCCAGCATGCGGCATTCGCCCCGGCCGGCACCAATGCGAACTTCGCCACCGTGCTCAAGCCCGGCCACATCGAGATCCGCACCTACGAGCGCGGCGTGGAGGACGAGACACTCGCCTGCGGCACCGGCATGGTCGCCTGCGCGCTGATCCACCACCTGCTCACCGGAGCCCCCTCCCCCATCAAGGTGGATGCCGCCGGTGGTGACACGCTCGAAATCGGCTTCGAAAAAACCGGCGATCAATCCTTCAGCAAGGTCACTCTAACAGGCCCTGCGGATTTCGTCTTCGAAGGCGAGATCGAAATTTGAGCGATGACTCAAGCGCGGCGCAGGTAATCCGGCAATTGGTCGCGCTGCGATGCGGGTGTTACAGCGGCGCTGGCGAAGGAAATGACCGCGCCCACTCCGGCGGCGTGGGCACCGCCAAGCCGCGGTTCCACCTCAAACTCCGGGAAACGATGGCGGGCTCGCCGTTTCAGCCAGAATCTCATGCCGAAAGCAGCCACCAACACACCTGCTATCATCGCAGCGGGAATCATTTGGCGGCTCGCGGTTTCCAAGTGCGGGAGCAACACATCGAGTGGTCCGGCCTCTGGCTCCCGGGCCTTCCTGGCCTTGACCAGAACCGGCATCGGTTCGTCCCCGGCCGCGCCGCCGAGCATCCGCTCCATCCAGTAAATACGGATCGACATCTGGACCAGGAAGGCCTCGATCTCAGCCGCGGGATGCACCTCGTTGAGCGCCTGAATCACCGAGTTTTCCAATGCCCTGCGTTGTTCACCCAGCGGCACCACCGCCATCAGCGACGGGCTGAGATGGAGTGTCGAACGCTGTGGGTCTCCCATATGAAAATACACCACCGCCGCAGGACGACCTTCGGCGAAAAACCGCTCGATGACTTCCTCCACCCGCACCTCGCCGGGAATGTCCTGATCGGCGGGCAACAGATACACATAGAGATCAATCGCCGAGTCCCCGGCATGATAATCCAGGAAACCCAGTCGCTCGCGGTAGTCCACCGGTGAGAGCAACCCCTGGGGATCGACCAGAAACTTCTCCGGCCGACCGCCAAAATAGGCCTCCCGGAATTTTTCGGGCACCGGATTCTCAGGTATCTCTGTGGCGGCCGATTCCGCCGCGGTCGTGTCCTCCATGACTTCACCCGCCTGCTCCACGGCTGCGTCCGGCGCATCCGGTTCACCAGATTCAAACGCGCCATAAGACCAACCCAGCGCTAGCACGCTGCAAATACCAACCGACCGGAAGACTTTCATTGCGCCACCTCCGCGTCCGATTTTTGCTCTGTGGTAATCCGGTGGCCGTCACGCATGCGCCGCACCGGGTCGCCGATCATCGAAGGCGGCAGCACCTTGCGGGCGAAATGCTCGGGGTGGCGCCGCGCCTGCCGGCAGCGTTTGCACAGCACGGTCTCCAGATGCAGCAGGGCCCGGATCACGCCTTCCGCATAACGCCCCTCCAGCCAGTAGGCATGCGCGCGGGACAGGCACTCGAAAGTATCCGCCTCCTCCAGAAACGCGTCTAACAAATACCCGAAAACGAATCCCGCCGCCTTGGACTCGGGGTCGATCGTCAGCAAAATTCCCGCTTCATTCGGTTTGTCCGGAGGCAGGTCCTCGAAGGCGGAGCGGTTCAGCAACCAGAACCCGAACTGCCGGATATTGGCCACCTCGCCCAGCGCACCGGTGTAAACCGCCACAAAAAGCTGCGGGAAACGCCGCGAAATCCGCTCCATCACCTCCTCCACCCGCTCGCGTTCGCCGCGCGTCAGGATTCCCGCGATGTCGGTCAGACAGCGCAATCTAAGTTCATCGCCGCCGAAACGCGCGTCCGCATCCCCGATCGAAAATCCACAATGCGGGCACGATTCCGCCGCTCGGTGGATTCTCTGGACGCAACGCGGGCACTTCATGGTTTCAGTCTGCGGGCTTTTACGAGGCCCGTCGTAGTTCGTCAAAGCGAAAGATCAACTGATGCGAATCATGGAGTGCCCGTCTGACGCTTGATCCATTCATCCTCCACATGCGGGTCATTAATGATCCATCCCACCGCCAGGCAGGGGTGATTTCGAATAACGGCTCGTCTTTTCCTTCGTGGCGCACGATTTCCAGCGTGAAGCGCTGGCGGCAGTTCGGCGTGCCCAGAATGACTTGCTTCATCTTCTCTTCCCGCACACCCGCCATCCGCTTGATGGCCGAGAACCTTCTCGATCACCCCCACTTCGGTGCGTGCTTCCTCCGGATACTCCGCCAACCGGGCCTTCACTTGCTCCGCGTTGCGCACCCATTGCAGGCGCTTTGCAGGATCGCTTTCCTCCAGATAAGCCCGCGCCACCGCCTCGGCGGATTGTAGTCCCTCGCGCATCGCGTCACCGCCTGCTGTGGGCGCGGCCTTGGTGGCGGGATGTCCTTCCCCACTCCGCAAGAGCCAAACCGCCAGCCCTCCTTATCCCCCCGCCAATTCCCCGCAAACCTTTGCCAGCGGGCTGGCGGTGATCCGCTCATCCAGCGCGAAAGCGTGTTTGCCCGGATGCACCACATGCAGATGATCCAACGCCAGATCCTCGCAGGCGCAGCGCATCGATTTGGTCGTGCCGGGACGATCAGTGTATTTGAACTCGAAACCCAGTCTTTTTCCGCAGTGGAACACCAGCAGGTCTAATTCCGCTCCCGCGTGGGTGGCCCAGAAATACGCCTCACGGTCACCCGTGATGGAGAGGATCTGCTCCAACGCGTAGCCCTCCCATGAGGCACCCAGCTTGGGATGCGCCTGCAGGGCCGGGCGATCCGGGATTCCCAGCAGCGCATGGGCCAGACCCGAATCCCGCACATAGATCTTCGGTGTCTTCACCTGCCGTTTTTTGAGGTTCTCGAACCACGGCGGCAACTGCCGCACCACATAGGTCGCGCACAGGATGTCGAGGTATCGCCGGGCGGTCGGTTCGGAACTGCCGAGCGACCGCGCCAGTTCCGAAACTTTAAGCACCTGCCCGTGATAGTGCGCCACCATCGTCCAGAAACGGCGAAGCGTCATCGCGGGTATCCCGATGCCCAGTTGCGGGATGTCACGCTCCAGGAACGTCCGGATGAAATCCTCGTGCCATTGCCGCGCCGCAGCATCGTCCCGCGCCAGGAAGGCCCGGGGAAATCCTCCCCGCCACCAATGCTGGTCCATCTCACCTGCACCGAGTTCCGCGAGGGAAAATCCCGACACATCGATGAAGGATAACCGTCCCGCCAATGTCTCCCCGGCGCCCTTCATCAAATCCGGCGAAGCACTGCCGAGAATGAGAAATCTTGCCGGTGCCCCGGGCCGGTCCGCCAGCACCCGCAGCAACGGAAACAATGCCGGCAACCGCTGAATCTCATCCAGCACCACCAAGCCCCGCAACGGTGAAAGCACCAACTCCGGATTCGCAAGTCGCGCCAAGTCCGATGGGGATTCCAAATCAAAAAAATGCGTCTCACCCGCTCCCGCAGCGAAATCACGGGCCAAGGTGGTCTTGCCCGCCTGCCTCGGTCCCACCAAGGCAACCACAGGATTGTCCCGCAACCGGATGCCAATTCGTGCCAGATACTCTTGGCGGGCAATGCTCACTTCCTTGAAAGGCTAAGTTATAAATTTAGATTTTCAAGGATAATTTAGGTTTTGCCTTACCACATGGCTCGGTCAGTATAGAATCATTCTCCGGCTTTCCATTTCCGGGAGGGTTGGCAAACTCGCGCTTCTGGATTTCATCATGCCCGACTTCACCGAGATCGACCGCGAGGATTTCCGCAATTTGCTGCTGGAGATCGGGCAAACGCGGATTCCCTTCGGCAAATTCGGCATCAAGGCCTATCCGCCCGCGGGTGTGCCGATTATGGACCTGCCCATGGAATACCTCGCATGGTTTTACGAGCGGGGATTTCCCAAGGGCCGCCTCGGCGAGTTGATGGCGCAGGTTTTTGAGATCAAGTCGGTGGGTATGGACAGCGTGTTTGATCCGCTGCGCCAGGCTGCCGGAGGCCGCTACCCGCTGCAAGCGGCGCGCCGCAGATCCTTCGGGTTTGAATAAAGTCCCGGCCGGATCCGCTATCGACATCCGCCTATGCGTTCTGCAAGCTGCCTGCCCATGACCCGCCCGGCCGCCATTGCGCTTTTGCTAGCCGCCACCATGCTCGGAGCCACCGCCGCGCCGCGCATCGCGGTGGTGCGGGTGACGGATATCTACGCCGGTCTGGAATCCACCGCGCAGCTTGAGCAACAGATCAAGCAGGAGCGCGATGCGATCCTCACGGACCAGCGGGCCGCCGACCTGCGGCGGGTGATCGATGAGCTCAAGACCCTTCAGGCGCGGCTTTCCGACAAGAACAAGCCGCTTGATGAGGAGGGCGCACGCACGCTGGCGCGCACTTACGAACTGCGGCGCCAGGAGGCCCAGACATTGCAGCGCGAGTTCGAAAGTTTCCGCGCCAACCGCGAAAAGGAAATCAACCGGAAAATGGTCACCGCCATGCGCGCGTCGCTCAACCGGATTCATGAAACCGCGCGCCGGATCGCCGCGGAGCAGGGCTGCGAACTGGTGATCGACAGCTCCGGCAACACCAACACCGGCGTGCCCTTCATTCTCTATCAGAAAGAAACGCCGGACCTGACCGTGGCCGTCACAGCCGCGCTTGAGGACAGCGCCGCAACGGCCGAGTCCCCCTCCCCATCCAATCCCTGAAAGCCATGGACCTTCTCATCGAAGCACTGAAAAACCAGTTCGTCTGGGGCCTGCTGCTCGGCCTGTTGATCGCCGTTTTCATCTGGAAATCCGGCTTTTCGGCGAACCGCCAGTCGGCCCGTGAAATCAAGCGACTGGAAACGGAGATCAAGGATCTGCAAGGGCACCTCAACACCCAGCTCAAGATCAACGCCAGCGGCAACGAGTCCCTGCAAAACGAACTCGAAGCCCTCCGGCGGCAGAACGAGAACCTGCGCGTCAATAACTCCGCCCTCCAGCAAAAGCCCGGCCGCGCCGAGCAGCAACAACTCCAGGTCTATGAGATCGCCATCCGCACGATGCGCGAGCAGGCACCCGGCTTCGCCCCCGCATGGGAAAAGGCGCAGCGCCAGGCCGAGACGGAACTCGAAGCCGCGGAATCCGGCCTCAAGCGGCTTGTCCGCCGGGTGATTCCATCGCTCGGCAATTCCCCCACCTCGCAGGCGACGGTGGCGATCACCGAAGAACCCGGCGAGCGGGCGGAGTGAGCACGCAGCCGCGCATGAACGTCACTTGCCGTTGAGTTTCGCGGCCGTGGCGGCATCGACCACGAAGTTCGATGTGCCGAATGGTTTTACGCTGCCGTTTTCCTGCACCTGATATTCGTAGGCCTTGATCGGTTTCACGCCCGGCACCTCGGACATCAGATAGACGCGGATGGTCATCGCCTCCTTGCCGGTGGCACCTTCGAGTTTTCTGGTGGAAAACTGCACCTCGTTCGGGCCATCCACCGCGCCGCCGATGACGACCTCCGCCTCCTTGGCGTTGGCGAAGCGGTGGCGGCTGATCTTGTTCACCTGCACCTGCACCTCGCGGCCGGGGCAGAAGACATAAACCTTGGCGATGTATTTCGCGGGCCGCGCCGCGAGCGGCGTGGGCGGCACCACGCCGGACGGCTGGGCCTCCGGCGTTTCCTTGAGATATTTCAAATCACCGGCCGCAAGCTCCTTGCGCACGTCCGGCAACGCCGAGAGGTTGACGAAATCCGCGCGGTCGTAGAGCCAGCCCGCGCCGCCGCGAATGAAGGAAAGCACCAGCAGGTTGTCGGTAGGTGCGCCGCCCACACCGAAGTCGATCTTGCCGAAATACGAGGCCTTGGCGGTCGCACCGTTTTGTTTGGCCTCCAGAAACTTGAGTCCGTTGAGCGACGGCGGCGGCGCGGGAAGATCGAACAAGGCCGCCGGAAACGCGCGTTTTTCGGAAAGAATCCGGTTGCGGATCTCCACGCGCCGGTGCTCGGCGGTCACCCGCTGCCAGGTGGCCGCATCGCGGCGCACAATCGAATCGCGCCAGGCATTGTAACTGCTTTCAAGCGCGGGGCGGAGCGCGTCGTCGGCACTGGCGAGGGCCGCCGCAGATAGGAAAATGGCACAAATCATTCGGAACATGCGCGAAACCATTGGACAAGCCACCCGGTTTCACAACAAACAAATCGCACGCCGCATGCGGAAATCCGCCGGTGTGTTTCCCCCTTTATGAGCAGCATTTTGCAACGAGTGGCCCCGATCGGCGAGGCGCGGGACCGCGAGATTCTCAAGGATGCGGCGACCTACATCTATCAGGAAAGGCCGCAGGGGCCGGTCCAGGCGCATGTTTTCCTGCCGGAAAACGTGCTCTCCGGCCCGCCGCGCACGGTGGTGGTTTTCTTCCACGGCGGCTTCTGGGACTCGCCCACGCCCACGCAGTTTGTGCCGCACTGCCTGCATTTCGCCAGCCGCGGCGCGGTGGCGGTGGCGGCCGAAACCCGCACCGGCGCCCGCCATGGCACCGGCCCGGTGGAGGCGATCGACGACGCCCGTGATTTGATCCGCTGGCTGCGCCACAATGCCGACACCTTCAATCTCAACCCCGACCGCGTGGTGATCGGCGGAGCCGGCGGCGGCGCGCTGCTTGCCTTGCTCACCGCGATGCCCAAGCCCAAGGCGATGCCGCCGGTGGACGGCCTCGATTGCCGCCCGCAGGCGCTCATCCTGTTCAGCGCGCTGGTCAACACCACGCTCAAGGGCCAGGCTCAGAACCGCTTCCCCGATGCCAGAACCGCCAAGCGCCTGAGCCCCTGCTCACTGGTGCGCCGCAAGCTGCCACCAATGATGTTTTTCCACGGCAAGTCGGATCGCATCACGCCCTTCGAGGAGGTGGAGCGCCTCTGCCGCAAGATGCGCTTCTGGGGAAATTCCTGCGACCTCGTGGATTTTGAAAAAGCGGATCACAGCTTCTTCAACTTCAACGTCAGCCATCGCAATTTCGAACTCACCATCCATGGGGCGGATCGTTTCCTGGTGGAGCGGGGGCTTCTAACAGCCGGGGAAGAGGTCCATTGAAAAAAGTGGTCATCCACACGGACGGCGCCTGCAAGGGCAACCCCGGCCGCGGCGCCTATGGCGCGGTGCTCGTTTGCGGCAGGCACCGCAAGGAAATCTCCGCCGGATACCGGCTCACCACCAACAACCGCATGGAACTGCGCGCCGCCATCGCCGCGCTCGAATTGCTCAGCGAGCCCTGCCAAGTGGAGCTTCACTCGGATTCGAAATACCTCGTCCAAGCCATCAAGGAAAACTGGCTGGCCGGCTGGCAGCGCCGCGGCTGGCTCACCTCCGACAAGCAGCCGGTCAAAAACCAGGACTTGTGGCGGGAATTGATCGCCGCAATGGCACCGCACAAAATTCACTGGCACTGGGTGAAAGGCCACGCCGGCCACGCCGAAAACGAACGCTGCGACCAACTCGCCAACGAGGCCGTGGCAAGCGGCGTTTTGGCGGAGGACTCCGGCTTCCAGCCAGGCTGAAATTGAGCCGCCATGCCGCGGGCTTGCTTCCGCTGGGCCCTGCGGCTTGGATGGCGGCCGGTGGCCGAATCCCAAAAAACAAGATCGCGCTGGGCCGGAAGGCTGGGGCTCTTCGGTGATCTGCCATCGCGACTTGCCGCACAGTTCCTGCGGGTGGTGCCATGGTTTCTGGAACCGGTGCTCATCGGCGGCTGGACCTTGTTGTTTTTCATTGTGGCACGGACACAAAGGCGGGCGGTGACCGCCAACCTAAAAGCGATGTTTCCCGAGTGGAGCGGGCCGCACGCGACTCTCGGCGCATGGCGGGTGTTTTGGAATTTCGCGGTCACTTTTGTTGATGGCCTGCGCTGCGAGACCGGCACCGGCGGAGTCGATTGGGTGGTCGAGGGGCTCGCCCACATGGAGGATCTGGCGAACCGCAGCGAAGGCTGCGTCATTCTAACAGCGCACATGGGCAACTACGACATCGCCGCGCCGATGTTTGCCAACCGTTTCAACCGCACGCTCTACACGGTTCGCGCGCCGGAACGCGAACCCCATGCCCAACAACTCCGAGAGCAGGAACTGCTAGGCCGGGAACAACGCCATCCAAACTTCCGCACGCTCTGGAACCGCGGCGGCAACCTGCTCGGCGTGGAACTGGCGCGACTGCTCGCTGAGGGGAATTTCGTGGCCGTGCAGGGCGACCGCGTGATCTTCGATGTCACGCCGATGGAGGTGGAGGTAGAGCCGGGCCTGCGGATGCGCCTGCCGAAAGGACCCTTGTTTCTCGCACAGGCCACCGGCGCGCCGTGCTTTCCGCTGTTCATCACCCGCGATGGCTGGCGACGCTACCGGGTGACCGTGCATCCCGCTATCGAACTGCCCGCGCGGCGGCGCGGTGATGATACGGAAGCCGCCCGAATTTGGGCACAGACGGTTTTCACCACGGCCCGCAGACATTGGAACCAGTGGTTTGTCTTCGAGCCACTGCTCGCCAGAAGCGCTGAGTTTTCCTAAGCCTCGCCACCATCCGCCGCGACGACCACGATGACGGCAAGGTGGAAAAATGACGCCGTCTGAAAAGTTTCCCAGGGATATGTGAACCATGGGGAATCTGCGGCTTTCCCTTTGGCTTAATGAGTGATGCCTGCAAAGGTCTTCATTGGGAGGAGGATTGCGTTTCCCCTTCGATCACGACGAGTCCCCATGGGCTAAGCGGCGGTATGGCGACATGGATGCCGTCGCTCTGTTCCAGAACCCTGCTATCCACGAGCGTCTCATAGTCGCCTGTTTCCTGTGCAAGCGTGTGCTCACCAGCTTCGTAGGGCTTGGGGGTCCTAAGGGTGACGCGCACTGTGCGGCCGGGAAAGAGCCTTGCAGGATCGACAATCAGGCTTGCCGGTTTCCTTTGGCCCCACTCAACCATGTGCACGACGACCGCTGCGGCCGGATCACCGGGCCGCGCGCGTAGGAAGGCGCTGAGTTTGCCGCTGCCACCTTCCACACGTAGCGGCGCTTGAGTGCCGTAGCGGGTTTCCTTGAGGTCATGGCCACCGACGGCGGCATCCTCGTAGCCGTCGAGATAACGGGCGTTGGCACGCACGAAACCGCTCAGGTCGGCCAACTGCTCTGGGTCGATGAACGTTCGCTGAGCGGCGGGATCTTTGACCACCGCGACATTGAACTGGTCCCAGGGCAGGACGAAGTGATTGCCCGTCGCGTAGCAGCCAGCCACAGCGAGGCGGAACATATCCACGGGCTGTTCTTCCTGACCGGTAACGACGAAGAGTTTTTCCTCCCGGCGTGCATCCTTGCTGATCTCGAGCAGATGGGATGGGCTGAGGCGGTTGAAGCGGATCTCGGTCATGCGATAGTCGAAGCATTGGATGAATGGGTGTGTTCCGTGATTGTTGGTGCTGATGGTCATCCTGCCGCCGGCGTATCGCTCGATCTCGGCGCGTGCCCATCGGTGAAACTCTAGCAGAACATCCTCGGGGATGGGGTCGCGCTTGTCGCGCCAGTGCCATAATCCGAATTGAGGGTCGTCGCGTTGCAGGCTGGTTGCGCCGTTGTCGATCCATTGTTTGGCGAGCTGCAGATATTCCTCGCGGTAGCCTGGATTGGTTGGATCGGCCCACCATTGATTGTTGACGTCCAATTTCAGCGGCTGGCCGTCGCGGTCGAGCAGGGCATGGTCCGGGTTGGGGGTGTTTCCGCTCAGAGTGCCCTGGAACTGCCAGCCAAGGGCTTTCGCCTTTCCAATAAAGTCCTTGTCATTGATGTAGGACCAGACGCCCCGGGTAATGTGATAGGCCTTGCCGGTGGCGATGATGCGCTCTGCGGTAATGTCGCCGTGGACTGCAAACAACCTCATGCACACATCACTAAGCCGGGGCGACTCGGCCGAAAACCGCACGGGTTGAGCCGTCTGCCAGAATTGATCGACGACCGCCGGCGCGGGTGCCTCATTGGCTAAAGCCCCAGAAAAACCGAGGAAAAGAAGAGCGGAATATTTTATCGCAGTCATGTTCATGGCGGTGATGGGATAAATTGTTCTCATGCCATACAAGGATATTGCGGAATATTTTCTGCGTTTGCCGATAGACTTCAGCGCTGCTTGCGTATGAGCGGAATGCCGATTCCCAAAGTCGTGAAAATCATGCTGCCCGCAGCATGGACTGCCGTCGTCCTCGGTGCCGCCCTAGCCGGGGAAGTCCCTTCGCCCATCGACAACCGCTCACTGCTACCGCCCATCAAACCGGACTCCGAAGTCGTCATGGAAGGCATGTCGCCGGACTGGATGAAGTCGCTGGTCATGGAGCAGTTCCGCGTGGAAACCGCCACACCCGAGGGCACCTTCGCCGCCGCCACCCGGGTGCTCGACCACTTGGCGTAACGGGCGTCAAAGGCCTGTGGATCAACCCGGTTTTCAAGCGCCTGCCGCGAGAGGTCTCGCCGCATTTCAACGGCTATGGCAACGAAGGCCCGCACACCATCGCGCCGGAGTTGAGCGGCACGGAGGATCCGGACTCCTCATTCGCCGCCGCCAAGGCCTTCGTCGATGCCGCCCATGAGCGCAACATCCGCGTGCTCTTCGACGTCATCACCTGGGGCGTCGCAAAGCAAAGCCCGCTCGTCACCGAACACGAGGAATGGTTTCTCTTCGACGGTGCAAAGCGCGAAGTCTGGGGCGGCTGGGCTTACAACTGGAGCGTGCCCGCCATGCGCGAGTGGTTCATCAATGCCTGCGTCCAGTTCATCGAGCGTATCGGGGCCGACGGCTTCCGCTGCGATCTCGAACCGCACATCACCGGCTACGAGGTGTTTCGCGAAGCGCGCAAACGCCTTTATGAAAAAGGCCACAAAATCATCATCATGCCGGAATTCGTCAACTCGCGCGAGGGATTCTATGACTTCGAGCAGGTCGGCGTGGGTTTTGAAAAAGCGCTCAGACGGGATGCCGCGCCGCCGATTCACGAGAGCGGCAGTTATTATCTCGAAAATGATATCATCGAGAGCATCCGCAGCGGCCGTGGCGTCGGCATGGGCGAACTGCAGGAACAAGGCAAGGGCGGCACGCTGCGCTACCACACTTTCAACTTCGCCTGCCACGACACCCACGGTGCCCGCGTGCTCGGCAGCCGCCTGCGCACCGGCTACCAGGCGATCCTCGCCCCCTTCATCCCCATCTGGCATCTCGGCGAGGAATGGAACAACCCCTACGACACCGCGCCTGATAAAAACAATGTGCTCTATTTCAACCACATCGACTGGGGCGAAGCGCGATGCACCGGATAACCGCGCGTTTTTCGAGGATGTGAAACGCCAGATCCGCATCCGCCGCAGCTATCCGGAAATCTTCGAGCATTTTCCCGAATCACAACGCGATGCCAATATCGCGCGCGTCGAGGCCGTCGGTAACGATCTGCCTGCCTACGCCCGCTTCGCCTGCGGCCGCGCCGTGGTCGTGGTCCCTAACAAGTCCGCCGAAGCCCGCAGCTTCGA
The DNA here is from genome assembly GCA_964202135.1 of Luteolibacter sp. GTDB lineage: Bacteria > Verrucomicrobiota > Verrucomicrobiia > Verrucomicrobiales > Akkermansiaceae > Luteolibacter. The sequence continues at coordinate 16,563 of CAXNHR010000039.1, forward strand.
GGTGCGCGTCCCGCTCGCCGACCTCGGCCTGCCCAATCAGCTCATTCCCGTGACCGACCTACTGGCAGAAAAACCGGTCGCCGCGCGGCATGAAAACGACCGGCTCATCTTCCAGTCCGAGGTCCCGCCAGACGGCATCGCCGCCTATCTGCTCGACGCAAAGGCCCGCTGAAGCGTGAATCGGGCTCCGCAGAGCCTGTCCTGCGTCGGACTTTTCCAAACCATGAATCCATTGTTGATCCTGCTCGTTGGCTTCCTATCAGCCGCTGCGGTTTGCGGGACCGGCTTCAGCAGTCTTGTGAAATGATCTTTCGGCGCTTATGGAAAAGCTTTAGCGCTCCATCCACCGGCTTTCTCCAGCCTGCCAAAAGCTTTCTCAGGCATTCCAAAGGCTTTCTCGGTCAATCCAAAAGCTAATCAAAAATAAAAGCCGTGGGTGGACAACCGGCGATAGCGTCTCTAGTTAGAGCCTGTCCCAGAATCGGCGATTTTTGACCGAATCCTCAAAACTGTTCATTTGGACAATTGAAAAATCTTCTAGTTTCTACGCTGATGCGCTCGAACTCTGCAATTACCTCGAATCCAGCTCGCAAATCCGCATTTTTCATGGGGCCGGGACGCAGTTTCCCCTATCACGCCGTGGCGGGGTCTTGATTTCCGGTTGCGTCGGCGATGTGCTTCAGGCAGCTCGCGCTTGCGGCGGTCGTGGCTT
>CAXNHR010000040.1:0-17264 GCA_964202135.1 Luteolibacter sp.
GGCAAGACGACCCTGCTCTCGCGCACCGTCGATGAATTCGGCCGCGAACATCGCTGCGCCGTGATCGTCGGTGATTTGGAAACCGACAACGACGCCCGCCGCATCCACCGGCCTCATGTGCAGGTGGCGCAGATCACCACCGGCACCGCATGCCACCTCGATGCAGACATGGTCGCGCGCGGCCTTGATGGGATGGCGCTCGACGGACTGCGCGTGATGTTTATCGAAAACGTCGGCAATCTCGTCTGCCCGGCGGCCTTTGACCTCGGGGAAACGAAGCGTGTCGTTCTGCTTTCCGCCACCGAGGGCGAGGACAAACCGCTGAAATACCCGCCGATTTTCAAATCCGCCGAGCTCATCCTTCTCACCAAAATCGATGTCGCGGAGGTGCTCGGATTCGACATCGCCACCGCCGTGGAAAACATCCGCCGCATCGCCCCGCAGGCGCAGTTGATCCAACTCTCTGCCCGCAGTGGCGAGGGCATGAACGAATGGTATAACTTTCTGCGCAATCACCTGCCCGCATGAAACCTGCAAGCCCGTCGCTTGACCGGATGTTGCGCGTGCGCGGCACGGTGCAGGGCGTCGGCTTCCGGCCCTTCGTGCTGCGCCTCGCCACCGGGCTCGGCTTGCGCGGCTGGGTGCGCAATGACGCGGATGGCGTGCTGATCCGCGCGGCCGGCGATGCGGAGCAAATGGATCAACTGGCGCTGCAAGTTGTCTGCAAGGCTCCTGCAGCCGCGCGTGTCACCGGCGTCGAGTGGCTTGGCTCCGCGACGGACGGGCCGTTCCCGAACGGAAGTTTTTCCATCATCGAAAGTGGTTCCGCCAGCGGCGAAATCGAAACCAACGCGCCGGTCGATCTCGCACCCTGCGACGACTGCCGCCGTGAGTTGAATGATCCAGCCGACCGCCGCCACGGCTATCCGTTCATCAACTGCACCCAGTGCGGGCCGCGTTATACCATCATCGAGCGGCTGCCATACGACCGCCCGCAAACGACGATGGCCGCGTTCACGATGTGCCATGCCTGCCAGCGCGAATATGAAAACCCGCACGACCGACGGTTTCATGCCGAACCGAACGCGTGCACGGCCTGCGGTCCGCATTTGCATCTAACAAAACCGGACGGAAGCACGCTGGCGGAAGGCCCCGCCGCGCTCGAACAAGCGGTTTCCGCGCTGACACATGGCGGCATCGTCGCCGTCAAAGGCGTGGGTGGATTCCATCTGATGGCGGATGCGACTAACGAAATCACGGTCACCGAGCTCCGCCGCCGCAAGCACCGCGAGGAAAAACCTTTCGCCGTCATGTTCCGCGATGTCGCCATGCTGCGGGAATTCGCCGTGGTTTCATCCGCCGCCGCATCCCTGTTAGAGTCTCCGCAATGCCCGATCGTGCTGGTGCCGAAGCGACCGGACCGTGAGCTGGCCGCCGGTGTGGCTCCGGGAAACCCGTGGCTCGGCGCGTTGCTGCCATCCGCGCCCCTGCATTTGCTGCTGATGGAAACAGCGGACCGCCCGCTCATCGCCACCAGCGCCAATCTCTCGGACGAACCGCTCTGCACCGACGATGACGAAGCGCGCCAGCGGCTTGCGGGCATCGCGGATCTCTTTCTCGGCCACAACCGCTCCATCGCGCGGCCGGTGGACGATTCCATCGCGCGCTTCACTCCCGGCGGCGCGGCCATCGTGCTGCGCCGCGCGCGCGGCCACGCGCCTTCGCCGCTGGAACTGCCCGCCGCCCTCCAACAAGCGATGGTTTGCGTGGGCGCGGAAATGAAGAATACCGTCGCCGTGGCATCCGGTCGCAGACTGGTGCTCAGCCCGCATATCGGCGACCTCGGTGGCAGCGCCACCCACCGGGTTTTCACCCGCAGCATCGACACGCTTTCATCGCTGCTCGCCGCAAAGGCCGCCACGGTGGTTTGTGACAAGCATCCCGACTACCACTCCACTCGCTTCGCCATCGACAGCGGATTGCCGCGCATCGCCGTGCAGCATCATCTCGCCCATGTGCTGGCGGTTTTGTTAGAGCACGATCATCCGGCCGACGGCGTGCTCGGCGTGGCATGGGACGGCACCGGCTATGGCGAGGACGGCACCGTGTGGGGAGGCGAATTCATCCTGCTCAAAAATGGCCGCGCCACGCGTTTTGCGCGCTTGAAACCGTTCCGTCTGCCGGGCGGCGAGGCCGCCGTGCGCGATGCCCGCCGGGTGGCGGTGGCCCTGGCTGGAAAGCATGGCGGCGAAGTGGCGGAGCGCTTCGGCTTCAGCAATAACGAAGCGACCATTCTACAAGCGATGTTGGATCAAAACATCAACTCCCCGGTTTGCAGCAGTGTCGGCCGTTTGTTCGATGGCTTCGGCGCGTTGATCGGTCTCGGCATGCGCAATTCCTTCGAAGGCCAGATCCCGCTGGCCGTGGAAGCCGCCGCATTCGGAGCATCACCGGATGGTGAGGCACTACCCTTCCCCGTTTTTCAAGCTGCTGAAGGTGCCAACTGGGAAATCGACTGGAGCCCGGCGCTCGCGCCTTTCTTAGATAATCCGCCGCGCGATGTGCCCGGCATGGCCGCTGCGTTTCACCGTGGTCTGGCCACAGCGATCGCCGAAGTTTCCCGCCTTGCGGGTGTGGGCACCGTCGTTCTCTCCGGCGGATGTTTTCAAAACGCGCTGCTGCGCCATTTTGCGGAAACCCGTCTGTGCGCGGCGGGCTTCAAAGTGCTCGCCGCGCGCGAACTTCCGCCGCATGATGGAGCCATCGCCGCGGGTCAGGCACTCGCCGCGTTGTGGAATCTAACCACTGTCGAAAACCCCAACCCATAATCCCATGTGCCTCGCCGTTCCCGGAAAAGTGCTCGATATCATAGGTGACGATCCGCTCCTGCGCAGCGCGCGCGTGAGCTTCGCCGGCGTGATCAAGGAGGTCAGCCTCACCTGCGCGCCCGAGGCGAAACCCGGCGACTACGTGCTCGTCCATGTCGGCGTTGCCATCAGCGTCATCGATGAAAAGGAGGCTGCGGAAACGTTTTCCTATCTCAAACAGATGGGTGAACTCGACGGCCTCGAAGTTCCTGATTCCACCGCGTCATGAAATACGTCGATGAATACCGCGATGCGGTGCTGGTTCACCAACTGGCGGCCTCGATCGCGCGCATCACCACCCGCCCATGGACGATCATGGAAATCTGCGGCGGCCAGACGCACGCCATCGTCAAGTTCGGTCTCGATGAACTGCTGCCGGAAAACATCACACTCGTTCACGGCCCGGGCTGCCCGGTCTGTGTGACCAGTGCGGAAATCATCGACCAGGCCGTCGAGTTGGCACTGGAGCACAACGCGATCCTCTGCTCGTTCGGCGACATGCTGCGGGTGCCCGGCAACACCATCGACCTGCTCACCGCCAAAGCGCGCGGCGGCGATGTGCGCATTGTCTATTCGCCGCTCGATGCCGTCGCCATCGCCCGCGAAATCCCTTCCAAACAAGTGGTTTTCTTCGCCGTCGGATTCGAAACCACCGCACCCGCGAATGGCATGGCTGTGCTGCAAGCGGAGCACACCGGTGTAAAAAATTTCTCCATCCTCACCTCGCACGTGCTGGTGCCGCCAGCGATGCGCGCCATTCTCGGCGCGGCGGACAACCGGGTGCAGGGCTTTCTTGCCGCCGGCCATGTCTGCACCATCATGGGCACCGCCGAATACGGCCCGATAGCCAGCGAATACAGTGCGCCCATCATCATCACTGGCTTCGAACCCGTGGACATCCTCGAAGGGATTTACCTATGCGTGAAACAACTCGAAGCAGGCCAAGCCGAGGTCGAGAACGCTTATGCACGCGCCGTCAAGGACGAGGGCAACCTCCACGCCCGCCGCATCGTCGAGCAGGTCTTTGAAATTACCGACCGCGACTGGCGCGGCATCGGCGTGATTCCACAAAGCGGCTTGTCTGTTAGAAAAGCCTATGCGGCTTACGATGCGAACCTGCGTTTCACCCTGAAACCCGCCGCAGACAATGGCTTCTCCGAGTGCATCAGCGGCGAGATCATGCGCGGCGTGAAAAAACCGCACGACTGCCCGGCCTTCGGCACCCGCTGCCAACCCGAGCACCCGCTCGGCGCGCCAATGGTTTCCAGCGAGGGTGCCTGCGCCGCGTATTTTCGCTACCGCAGCCGAAGCGCCTGACGTTCTAACAAATCCGTGGCAGTTGTTCGCCGCTCAGGCGGTCCACGATGCGTTCCGAGCCGATCACGCTGCGCTGGGTGACCTGCCCGGCGGGGCCGGGTTTCACCGTGCCGATCACCACGGGCGGTCCGCCCGGGGCCGTGCGGGCGATGATTTCCAAAGCCTGCTCCACCTGCGATGCGGGCAGAACGCAGACGAATCTGCCTTCGTTGGCCACATAGAGCGGATCGAGTCCCAGAATCTCACAAGCGCCGCCCACCGCTTCGGGCACCGGCACTTTGGCGGCATCGATCGCGAGCGCCAGGCCGGATGCCTCGGCCAGTTCGACCAGCGAGGTGGCGAGTCCGCCGCGCGTGAGGTCGCGCAGGCAGTGGATTTCCATGCCGGCATCCAACAAGGCCCGCACCGGCGCAACGAGCGGTGCGCAGTCGCTCGCGATGTCGCTCTCAAAAGACAAGCCGGCGCGCGTGGCCATGATCGCCATGCCGTGGCGGCCGATGTCGCCGCTGAGGATGATCGTGTCGCCCGCGCGGATGCTGGTCGGAGCGATGGTGAGATGAGTTTCGATCACGCCCACGCCGGAGGTGGTGACATAGAGCCCGTCGCCCTTGCCGCGCTCCACCACCTTGGTATCGCCGGCGACGATGGCGACTCCGGCTTGATCGGCCGCGGCTTTCATCGAGCGCGTGATTTTTTCCAGAGTCTCGATAGAGAAACCCTCTTCCAGGATGAAGCCGGCGCTGATCCACAAGGGCCGCGCGCCGCACATGCAGAGATCGTTGACGGTGCCGTTGATGGCGATGCCACCGATGTCGCCGCCCGGGAAAAACAAAGGGCTCACCACGTGGGAATCGGTGGTGAAGGCCAGCCGGCCGCCACCGGGAAATGGCAGCATCGCCGAGTCGTGTTGGGCCTCAAGTTGTGCATTGGCGAATGCCGGACGGAAGATCCGGTTGATCAGATCCTGGGTGAGACGTCCGCCGCCGCCATGGCCCATTGTGATTTCCGTTTGATGATGAAACGGAACGGGGCAGGAGGAAAACGCCGATGCGGATGCGGTGGTGGACACAGCCTTGTTCGATAGCAAACCCATCCCTTGCATGCCGAGCAAAAAGCACGCTCCCGGCAAGCCCAACTAAGCGCTTTGACACGGGCCCGCCGCTTTTGCATACTACCCGCATGCAAGCAATGCAGTTCGAACAATCCGTCGTTTCAATCCTGAAACGAGAGAAGCGCTTTGACCCGCATGCTTATTTCTTCCTCAAGGACGCGCTGGATTTCACGCTCAAACGCATCGCCGAAAACAACGGCGGCCAGGCGCGCCATGTCAGCGGGCCCGAACTGCTGGAAGGCTTCCGGGATTTCGCGCTCGAACAATTCGGCCCGATGGCATCCACCCTGATGCGCGAATGGGGCATCCGCAAATGCCTGGATGTGGGCGACATGGTGTTCCACCTGATTGAAGAACAGGTCTTCGGCAAACAGGAATCGGACAACCGCGAGGATTTTTCCGGCGTCTTTGATCTGGACGATTCGCTGGTCAGGCCGTTCCTGCCGCAACGCCAGATCACCGCCATGGAAAACCGCGGCCGCAGTGCGGTGACGCCGTCTTTGTCGGAAAACCGCGTCCCGGGTTCTTCCGCGCTGAGCTGAACCAATCAGGGTTTTTTCGGCTTGGGGTCGGTGACGGGGGACCAATCGAACTCCCCGTGATCGAGGCGGTGGACCTCGCTGGCATAGACGGCATCGTCATTGCGCGGATCCATGGCCGCGGCAATCTGGACAAACATGCGGGCGAGTTGGGTGTTTTGCGCGCCGCCCTGTTTTTCAAGAACCTGGCTGCGCGAGTATAGCAGCCTCGCGAATGCCTGCGGGCTGTAGTTTCCCGCGGCAAGCTCGGGCATCATGCCCCGTGAGAGCTGGAAGCCGACCACCAGCGCGCGCTTGTTGCGCGGCGAAAGATGGAGTGCGAGCGCCAACATGCGGCGGGCCTCGGCGAGCGACGCGGGCGCGGCCTCCGTGGTGATCACCAGATTCGCCGCGTGGTTGGCGAGGTTGGTGGCGTATTCCTCGCGCTCGGCGTCCAGCATGCCGAGATCCGGCGTGAAAATGCTTTGCACGACCTTCGGCGCAGCCCAAACAAATTCCTTGGCTTCCTCCGCGGCATGCGCCGAGGCCATACCGAGGAATAAAAGGGTCGCCGCTTGCCAGATGGTCTTCATCATGGATAAGCATGGAAAAACACGACACGCTTGCAAGTGGCATTTCCAAACTCCGGCGACCCGAAGGCGCAGCTCCGCACTGCGATGCGCCGCTTGTCGCGCGAAAACACTACGGGCAGCGATGAAATCAACGTGGCCTTGGAAAACTGGCTCGCGAAAAATCCCGCCGCTAGCACCATCGCCGTGTTTGCCGCGATGGCGGGCGAGGTTGATCTAACAGAAGTCATCGCGCGCCATCCGGCACAACGCTGGGTTTATCCGCGGGTGCGGGGCGGAGAGCTGGATTTTCATCATGTGGAGTATCCCGCCACCGGGCTGATGCCGGGCAATTTCGGCATCAGCGAGCCATCGGCGGACCTGCCGCGGGTGGTGGTGGCGGATATCGATGCCTTTTTCTGTCCCGGGCTGGCCTTTGACCTGCGCGGCGGACGCCTTGGCCGCGGCCGCGGTTATTACGACCGCCTGCTGGCCCGGGCCCGTCCCGACGCGCTCAAGATCGGCGTCTGTTTTCCCTGGCAGATCGTGCCGGACACCTTTGCGGAAGCTCACGACATCCCCATGGACCAGGTGATCTGCGGCTGAGCGGCCACTTGAGGTTCTAAACCCACTCCGGCACTTCCAGGCTGAACTCCGGGATGCGGGCGAAGATCCACTCGCCGGCGGCTTCGCCGAAAAACGCGCCCGAAACCTGTGCCCGGTTGGCCACCACATGATAGCTGTTGTAGGAAAAATGCCCGCCGGGATCGATGACCGGAGTCTGGCCCACCACTCCATCGCCTTCGACCACCGTCACATCGCCATCTTCCTCGCGCACCACCCACTTGCGGCCGCGGATGGTCACCGGCACCGGCGAGTCGTTGAAAATCGAAATGAAATACACGAACGGGTGCGGCTTTTCCGGCGGCGCGTCGAGGCCCGGCATGTAAACCACGTCGTCCACCCGCACGCGCAGTCCCTCGAATTCCCGAATCTCACCAGCCATGACCGGGATGTTTCCGCCTGCGGCCATGCATGCCAAGCAGGAAAGCGGAGCGCGGCCGGATCCGCCCTACCTTTCTTTTCTCGGGTCTCGCGTCTGCTTGCTGGCCTCGAGCTCGCGGGTGCGCTTGCGCCAGTCGCGGCGGGGCGGTTTTTCCCCGTGTTTTCGCGGCGGGACCGGGGCGTGGTAGTTGAAACCTTTGAGGCGCTTGCGCGGCAGGCGGCGGGCGAGGGTGAGTTCCAGGATGTGGAGCAGGTTGAGATCCTGCTCGGGCACGAAACTGAGCGCCTCACCGCTGGCTTCCGCCCGCCCGGTGCGGCCAATGCGGTGGATGTAATCCTGCGGATTGACGGGAAAATCGAAGTTCACCACGTGGCTGACGTCATCGATATCGATGCCGCGCGCGACGATGTCGGTGGCGACGAGCACCTGGGATTTGCCGTCCTTGAAGTCCTGGAGTGCGAGATTCCGTTGTTCCTGCGAGCGGCTGGAGTGGAGCTTGGCGGCCTTGACTCCGGCGGCTTTGAGAAACTCCGTGAGGCGGTCGGCACCATCCTTCATGCGGGTGAAGACAAGCACTTTGTGGAATCCCGGCTGCTTGAGCAGTTCCAACAAAAGCGGTGCTTTCAAATGCGCGGGCACTTGATAGACGGATTGGTCCACGGTGTCCGCGGGGCTGGAGCGTTTCCCGATCTGGACCATTTTCGGCTGGTATTGGAAGCGGCGTGCGAGGGACTCGACTTCCTTGGGAAAGGTGGCGGAGAACATCAGCGTTTGGCGGCGTTTGGGCAAAGTGGCCGCGATCTTTTCGATAGCGGGCAGGAAACCCATGTGGAGCATGCGGTCCGCTTCATCGAGGATGAGAACTTCGAGTGCGCGGAAGTCGATTCTGAAGCGGCCGGTGAGGTCGAGCAAGCGGCCGGGGGTGGCGACGACGATGTGGACGCCTTTTTGCAGGGCTTTGATTTGCGCGGCTTCATCGACGCCGCCGTAGATGGCGGCGACTCGCACCGGCAGGCCCTGGCCGTAGGCGCGGATGTTTTCCATGATCTGGGCTGCGAGCTCGCGGGTGGGAGCGAGAATGAGCGCCCTGATGGCGCGTGGTTGCTGTTGGTACTCCGGGTCTGCGAGCCGCTGGAGCAGCGGCAGCACGAAGGCCGCGGTCTTGCCGGTGCCGGTCTGGGCGATGGCGATCACATCATGCCCCTGCAACACCTTGGGGATGGCCGCCTCCTGCACCGGCGTGGGGCGGGTGTAGCCCGCTTTTTGAACGGCCTTGAGGATCGCGGAGTGGAATCCGAATTTGCGAAACGGCATGTGGGAATAATAGAACCAAAAGGAAGACGGGAACCACGAAAATCACGAAAGCACGCGAAAATCAGCGGGTTGAAGATCTGGGCCGCGCCATTCAAACCCGCTCTTGCGGGCGGCGGGTGGCTGGTCTTTACTGCGCGGCATGCAGCAAGAAATTCAACTGACCCGCGAGGTATCGGCGATCCAGATTCCGAGTGGCGACTCACTCACCCTGCCGGCCGGCACGGCGGTATTCATCACCCAGCGGCTTGGCGGCACCTACACCGTGGCCACCACCCAGGGCTTGGCGCGGATTTCCTCCCAGGATGCCGACGCGCTCGGCGTGGATCCGGCGGAGGAGCAGAAAAAACAGGAGACCGCCGCCAAGCTCAAAGACGCCCCGCTCGAAGAACAGGTCTGGGCCCAGCTCAAAGGCGTCTATGACCCGGAAATCCCGGTGGATATCGTCAATCTCGGCCTCGTCTATGATTGCTCTCTTGAGGAGGAGGACGGCAAGACCGTGGTTTCCGTGAAAATGACACTCACCGCCCCCGGTTGCGGCATGGGCCCGGTGATCGCCGCGGACGCGCAGGCGAAAATCATGACCATCGATGGCATCGACGACGCCCGGGTGGAACTCGTCTGGGATCCGGCATGGAATCAGGAAATGATTTCCGAGGAAGGCAAGATGAAGCTCGGCATGATCTGAGCCATAAACATGCAGTGGCAAATTGTGGCGCTGCGCATATCCTGCCACAACCATTGCGCGGTAATGCGCAGGCAATGCGGAGCTTGGCAGCCGTCATGATGCGACTTTCCAGACCCGCCAATGGCAAGCCCCAAACAACCGAACCTCGACTCCGTCACGACCATCAATGACGATGGATCGAGGTATTTCCTGCATCCTTCGGATGTGAAGGGCCGCTGGAATGTGGCGCGGCGTTTGGTGGGAGTGATCCTAATCGCCGTTTACATCCTGCTGCCATGGATTCCGATCAACGGCGCCCCGGCGGTATTCCTGGATGTGGAAAACCGGATGTTCCACTTGTTCGGGCTGACGCTGGTGCCGCAGGACCTGTGGGTGATGTTTTTCGCGATCAGCGGGCTGGGCTTCGGGCTGTTTTTCATCACCTCGCTGCTGGGCCGGATCTGGTGCGGCTGGGCCTGCCCATACACGGTGTTTCTGGATCATGTGTATCGCCGCATCGAGCGCTGGATCGAGGGCGACGCGCCGGCCCGCCGCGCGCTGGATGCCGCACCGTGGACTGCCGGAAAACTCTTCAAGCGCGTGCTCAAGCACCTGCTTTACGTGAGCGTGGCCGCGTTCATCGCGCATGTGTTCCTGTCGTATTTCGTATCATTGCAGCGGCTTTACGGATTCATGCATGCGGGGCCGCTCGAACACGCCACGGCCTTCGGCATCGTCACCTTCCTCACCCTCGTGTTGTGGTTTTGCTTCGGATATTTCCGCGAGCAGTTCTGCATCATCATGTGTCCCTACGGCCGACTGCAAAGCGCCCTCACCGATGACGAAACCATCAACGTGGGCTATGACGCGAAACGCGGCGAACCGCGCGGTGCGAAGGGCAAGGCGGAGGGCGATTGCATCGACTGCCGCCGCTGCGTGCACGTCTGCCCCACCGGCATCGACATCCGCAACGGCCTGCAACTCGAGTGCATCGGCTGCACCGCCTGCATCGACGCCTGCGATGACGTGATGGTGAAAGTGGGGCGGCCGAAGGGCTTGATCCGCTATGATTCGTTCAATGGCTTCGCCGGAAAAACCCGCCGCATGCTGCGCCCGCGCGTCTATGCCTACTGCGCGCTCGCCCTGCTCGGTCTTGGCGCGCTGACGCTCGTGGCCTCGAAAAAAGCACGCCCGTTCAACGCCACCATCTCGCGCGTGGGCGGCAGCGGTTTCTTCAGCGACGCCTCCTCGGTGCGCAACATCTACAAGGTGCGCGTGATGAACAAACGCAACCAGACGGCCACCGTCACCATCCGCCTTGGCAGGGAAACGCCGGCCGGATACCAACTCAGCGGTGCCGAGCAAACCTTCACCGTGAACGCCCTTGATGAAATGTCTCGCACCTGCGTGGTGGTCGCCCCGGTCGCCGACTACACCGGGCCCTCGGATGTGGTGCTCGTGATCCATGCCGATCCGGGTGATGTGACTCTGGAAAAAACCGTCCGTTTTCTTGGCCCGAATCCCCAAACCCTCAAATCCCCAAACCCCTGAACCCGCATGAAATCGCTAGCCGAATTCCTGTCCCGCCACCCATGGCTCTACGTCGTCCTCGCCTTTGTGCTGCTCATCAGCGCATGGTCCACGCTGATCTCCATCGCCGCCAAGCACAGCCCGCAGGTGATCGAGGTGAAGAGGTGATATTGGATACTAGTGATTAGATATTTGAAATGACCACCGCTGCCGCACTTGTCGCCGGACTTGCCACCAGCCTGCATTGCGCGGGCATGTGCGGGCCGATCGCGTGCGGGCTCGGCACGCTGGCCAAGACCGAGGGCGAGCGACTCACCGCCGCCTCGCTCTATCACGGCACACGGCTCATTTCCTACGGACTCATCGGCGCGGCCTGCGGTGCGCTCGGCCGCCAGCCGCTGAAGTGGTTTTTCGATTCGCCCGCGGTGCTGCTGCCTTGGGTGATGGTGCTGGTGCTGCTGGTCATGGCATTCGGTCTCGACAAAAAAGTGCCGCGGCCGGCGATCTTCATGCGGCTCACCGCCCGCGCCCGTTTCAGGGCCTGCAAGCTTTCCGCCTACGGCAGCGCCTCGGCGATGGGGCTGCTCACGCCGCTGCTGCCTTGCGGTCCGCTCTATCTGGTTTTCGGCGCGGCCTTGCTGGCAGGCTCCGCGGCCAAGGGTGCGGAGTTCACGCTGGCCTTCGGTCTGGGCACCGTGCCGTTGTTGTGGCTGGCCCAACACCAGTTTCACCGCATCCGCGCGATGCTCACGCCACTCGCCATGGGCCGCCTGCGCCGCGGCCTCGCACTGGTCACCGCGCTGATGCTTGCATGGCGCCTGCACGGCACCATTCCGCCGGAGTTTTACGGTGGCAAACCGGATCCCCAGCCCGCCGCCGAGGAGCTTCCGTCCTGCTGCCATTGATCCCGGAAACCCGCGCATTTCCCGGATTGCGCCCGTAAGGTTTCCCGGCAAGGTTGGCGGCGTTGGCGATGCAGGCATTGGCACTCAGCTCACGGCGCGGCGACGGTCACCTCTGGGTGATCGCTTTCGGGCTGTCGATGCTTGTCAATCTCGCCCTGCTCGCCGCCATCGGCATGGCCGCGCTGGAATCCGCCGAGTTCCGCAAGAAACACCAAGCCGCCGCGCCGCCACCGCCGCCGCCCGAGACCGTCGCGAAAATTTTCCCGATTCCAGCCACCAGCGAGCCTGCGGCCATGGTCGCGCCAGCGCCGGAAAAACAATTCGCCCGCACCAGCCCGGATCAGGCCGCGCCGCCACCGGAGAACACCGCCTTCATCGGCGAGCGCGACACCCGCGCCACCAGCGACCGCACCCCGACCGCCGACACTCCGCCGCTGCCATCGCAAGCCGGCATCGATCCGCGCGACGAACTCGACATCGAAACCACCGAGAGCGACTACCAGGACGGAGAGCTTGCCCCGCAAACCCCATCGCCGGCGGAACCCGAGGCCGCAGTTGCCGCTGCCCAAGTTCCACCGCCAACGCCCACTCAAAATCCCGCACCGCAGCCAGCCACCAGCCTGCCGCCGCCACGCGAGGCGCTGCTTGAGGGCCCGAACCCCGTGGATGTCCAAGTCCCGCGTGAAACCGCCGCGAGCGAGGAAATCAAGCCCACCCCCGAGCCGCGCCCGGCTGCCGACAGCCTGCCGCCCACACCGCCGGCCGTGGCGGAAACACCCAAACCCAAATCAACCCAGGATCCCGCCTTCAGCGGCTTCCAGCGCAAGACCGCAGTGGTCGGCTCGATCTCGCGCACCGGCCGCAGTGCGCTCGACGTCGCGGATTCACCGCTCGGCCGCTACCAGGCCGCCATCAGCCGCGCCGTCGAACAGGAATGGCAGCGCAACTGCGTGCGCCACCGGGATTTCATCACGCCGGGATTTCTAACCGTCCGCTTCTTCGTGGAAACCAGCGGCAAGGTGCGTTCCGTCCAGTTCGTGGGTGACATGGAAACCGGCGAGGTCCAGAAAGGTTTCACCCTCAACTCTATCCGCGATGCCGATATCCCGTCCATGCCCAAGGCCGTGCATGCCGAATACGACGACGAACCGCTCGAACTCATCTTCCGATTCTATTTCTAACATTTTCTTATGACATACCTCACTGATCCCCTGCTCGCCAGCTACTCCGCCGCCGACGCGCTCACCACCTCATGGCAGTTTCTGCTCAAGGGCGGCGTTTTCATGATTCCACTGGGCCTCACCTCCATCGTCGGCATGATGGCCATCCTCTACAAATTCCTCTCGCTCTCGCGCCGCCGCGTGATCCCGGATGAACTCGCCGGAAAAGTCGCGAACTTCCAGGAACTCGCCGCCGCCGACCGCACGGATCCGGTGCTCAAGGAGTTTGAAAAAGGCGAGAGCACCCTCGCCCGGCTCGCCGCCGTGGCCGTGCGCCACCGCGGCAAACCTCAACGCGACATCATCCTCTCCGTGGAAGCCGCCGCCCGCGAGGAAAGCTCTCGCTTGCACGCCGGCATCGGCGTGCTCGATATCGTCATCACCGTAGCCCCGCTGTTAGGCCTGCTCGGCACCGCCTCCGGCCTCGTCGCCATCTTCCAGGGACTCAGCGACGCCGCAGACCACCTCGCCATCGCCCGCGGCATCGCCATGGCGCTCAACACCACCATCTTCGGCCTCGCCATCGCCGTGCCCTGCGTGGTCGCCCACGGATATTTCACCCGCCGCATCGAGGTGCTCACCGCGCGGCTCGAATCGTTGCTCGCCGATCTCGCCCACGTCTGCCAGCGCTCCGTAAAGAAAAGCTGAGCCATGCATTTCCACCGCATCACCCGCAAGCGCGCCGAAGTGCCGATCGTCCCGATGATCGACATCCTCTTCATCCTGCTCGTCTTTTTCATCGTCTCCACCACCTTCAAGAAACCGCGCGAAATCCTCCGCATCGAGCTTCCCACCGTGCGCGAAATCCCGTCGGACACCGTGAGCGACGCCCGCTCCGTCATCGCCGTGGACGCGCTGGGCAACCTCACCCTCGACTCGCTCGCCGTGCCCGAGGGCCTGCTCGAGTCCTACCTCGCCGCTTATCAGAAACAAAACCCCGGCCGCAAACTCGAGCTCGAGGCCGACAAGAAACTCCCGCTCGAACGCCTGCTCCAGGTATGGGACGCCCTCACCAAGGCCGGCATCCCCATCGGCGACGTCCCAGCCCGCATCAAGGTCAGGGAAAAAGGTGCAACAGACTGAGAGGCTGTCTGAAAGACCGGGGGATAGGCTTCCAGCCTGTCGCGGACGGCGGGCATCGTGCCTGCCGGGTTGGAAACATCCAGCCCTCCATCCATCACGCATTTCTTGCTTGGTAGTTCCTCCATGGCCGTCTAAAAAGCCAGCCATGAACGGAATTCCCAGAGAAGTATCCTTCCGGGTTGTCTTTGCAGGGGGATACACAACATGCTGCATTTGCTGAGCAAATACAACATGTCGTTCAATAACACCTGTTCGGAGGATAATATCTGAGGCGCGCCAGCGTGCAGAATGCGCCTTTTCGCTTGGCTGCTTCGATCTCGGATTCATGCGGCCATGATCGGCACGCCTGATCCGAAGCGTTGATAGAGGCTTGAAACCGCCCCGCCGTGGGAAACGTAAAACACCACGTTGGTTGTGCCGGGTTGCAGGATTTGGAGTGCGTGCGCAATATCGAGTCCCGACGTGGCGGAAATCACCACCGTAGGGCTGGTAAGGGACGTGGCCTGCCGAATCACATAGAGCGCGGCTGAGGTGTAATTGGTGTCCTGATAGAACTTGGCGGCGGCAGCGCCTGACGAGGACCATCCGACCACGGCGATTCCATTGGCAGCACCTGCGGGAGACCGGGCAAGCAGCGCGTGACGGGCGGAACTTGGCGAGTCCCGGTCCCTGGATGAGTTGGAGCGTCTCAAGATCAACGTGAAGCTTCACGGCCATGAGCGCCTGTCAACTGCGGCCACTTGCCTAGCCGGTGCGCACGTCCACGTTGAGTTCGATGCCGATGCTGTCGTTGAGCGGGCCGTCCTCGATGCCGATGGCGATCTGGTGCGGTGTGCTCGGGCCGGTGGCGTTGCTGGCGGTGAGGCTCACCACATAGACGCCGGGGATCGTCGCCGCGCCGGAAATGAGGCCGGTGGTGGTGTTGATCGTCACGCCCGTCGGAAGGCCGGTCGCAGCCCATGACGTGGGCGTGTTGCTCGCATACGGTTGATACGCGAACTCTTGTTTCTTGCGAAAGCCGAGGACGGAAGTCGTGTTGCTGATGACAGAGATGGCCATGGTTATTGGATGGTTGCTTTGCCGAACTCGGATTCTTCACCGCCTTCAACGAGGGTGGCTTTCAGTCCATGAAACGCGACGAGGCCGCGTGGATCAGTCTGGTGATTGTCGGTGTCGAAGCGGACCAGCCTGCCACGCACGATGAAGTTGGCGCTGTTGAGTGCCGTGCCGCTGGCTTCGAGTGCGCCGTAGATCACACGGTCCACCGCGAAGGTTTCCACGGCATCGACCAGTTTCCTCGTCACCCGCAGGCCGAAGTTATGGCTCGATGGCACGGCGGTGAGCATGAAGGTGTGATCGAGCGAGGGCGGCAGGAACGTGACATCATAGATGTTGCTCGGGCTCGCGGGATCCGCCGATGGCAGCCCGATGTCGATGGCCACGCCCCACTGGACGGACGTATTGGATTTGAATACTGCCGCGACAAACGAGAAGTCGAGCCGCAAGGATTTGCCGAGCCGAAGCTGCTTGCCGTTGACGTGGATGCGGAACAACTCGCGCTCGAAGTCGCGCGGATAGAACACGTCCTCGTCATCCGCCATCCGAGAAACCAGGAAGAACCCGCGACCATCCCATGCGAACAAGTCGTCGGTCTGGAGCTTGGTCGAGCGCCGGCCGAGGTATCCCGGCAGGATCAAGCTGTTGTCAGGACCGGTGAACTGATAGATGGTATCCACCACGGGCAATGCGGGCAGCGCCGCCACGGGCACAAGGACCGGATCGACGCCCGGATAGACGGCAGGCAATAGTCCACCCTCACGCGGCAGGTCGGCGGGCTTGATGGAAGGAACGTCCTTGGCCGCGATCTTGGCGCGGGTCGGGAACACTTCCATAATTTCTGGCAGTTCCCACGCGGCGATGATCGTTTGCTGGGTGCTGCTCACCGAGAACGACGAGGAAGGAATGAAGGCTTCGAGGTCTTCCACCCGGCCACCAAGATCGTCCAGCAGCAGTTGCAGGCCCTCGATCTGGGCGATGGTGTGGCCGTGCGCCTGGAATGCGCTCACCGGACCTGCTGTGCTGATCGTGCCCGCGATGCCATTTGCATCAGGCACGTCGGCAAGCGTGATGGTGATGTCGTCCTCACTGTCGAGCGTGACGGACTCCGGTTGAATGATGGCGAGGTCGCCGCCATTGCGCCGCAGTGTGACATGCAGGTCGCGGGTGCCGAGGTTGTGGCTGATGGTGAAGGTGGAATTCACGCCGTCTCCGATAGGCGCGACGTAGTGCTGCGAGCCGGTGATGATCTGGTCGGGGGTGAACGGCACATAGGTTCTGCCGTAGGGCGGCCGCAACCAGTCGATGTTGGCGGCGGCTTCGAGTCCCTCCCAGTTGAGTTCGCGGATGAGCGTGATCTGTGCTCGGAACGGGGTGAGCGTGTAGGTCTTGCCGGGATCGTTCTCGTCCTGAACCGTGACTTCGATTTCAAGCTCGGGCCTGAGTTCAGCGGCACCGCGCAGGGCGGCGGCAATCTCGGCGGTGTTGAGATCGAGCGTGACGGTCGGGTCCCCCGGCGGCGCGGCAAACACGGCGACTTCGAGCAAATCCTGGTCGATGCCGGCCATCGAGCCGTTGAACGTGATGTGGGCGATGTTGGTCGCCGGGTTGCTCACCGAGAACGAGCCTTCATCATCGGCGAGCACCGAGAGCGCGTCCTGGATTTCCTCGGGGCCGTCGTCCACGGACAACTCGCGGGTCTTCCTGAACCCACGGCGAAGCTGATAGGTGCCCTTGAATGTCGGTTGGATTTTGAGTGCCTGGATTTCCGGCCAGAGCGTGGTGGCCGATGCCCCGCCCGCCTGAACCTCGCTCACCGTGGGCGCGGGCGGCACGATCAAGTCGAAGCTCGCGGTGGATGCCAGCGGTGCCTGCACGAGCCGGACTTCATGGCGGTATTGTCCGGCGACCTGCGTCGAGCGAACGCGGACGAAAGAGACGGGCCGCAATTCGGAAAGCAGTCCCCCGACAGAGTATCCGGACAGCGCGATTTCCTGCAGGCCGGTGGAAATGATCCACGAGCCATCCTGTTTTCCGACCACCACGTCATCCAATCCGATGGCGGCAAGTGCGGTTTGCACAGCGCCTGCCGTGGCATCGTGGG
>CAXNHR010000041.1:0-17218 GCA_964202135.1 Luteolibacter sp.
GTTCTTTGCGACATTGAAGGCAAACTGATTAAAACCAGCTACGAAGGTGATAAATACGTCGGCCCCACCTCCGTCATGGAACATCTGGAAACCCTGCTGACCGAATGAATCGTAAATCCTTTCGGAAACCTCCACGTGACAACCATGTCTTTTTCCCCTCTTGAAGAAAACGTCGCCTCGCACGAGACACCCGGCAGCAAGTTTTTCCAGCCGTTTGAAATCACGCCGGAACTCGAAACGGAGGCCGACGGGCGCATTTCCCACTACCCGGAAAACAAGCGCTCGGCCACCCTGCCGTTGCTCCACATCGTCCAGCACAAGTTCGGCTACATCTCCGCCCCCGCCATCGAATGGGTGGCGCGCAAACTCGAGCTCGAACCGATCAAGGTGCTCGAAGTCGTCACTTTCTATCCCGGCTTCCGCCAGACCGCGCCGGGCAAGTTCCACATCCGCGTCTGCCGCACCCTGTCCTGCGCCATGGGCGGCTCCTATGAGTTGATGGAGCGGCTTTGCGAACTCACCGGCATCGACCGCTCGCAGATGGATTCGCACCACCACCCGGTCGCCGTTTCGCCATGCGGCAATTTTTCCGTCGAATTCGCCGAGTGCCTCGCCTCCTGCGGCACCGCTCCGGTGTGCATGGTCAACGATGATTTCCACGAAGCCGTAGCCGCCGGGAAGGCCGAAGAACTGCTGGCGAAATATCCGGTCGGTTGAAAAAAGCCCGCATGCGGTAATGAGTCGTCCCGAATGATTTCCATGATCACCTACACCAAAGCACCCCACCCGCGCGAGCACCGGCTCATATTCAAGAATGTGGACCGCGAGGGCTGGGATCCGTCCATTGAATGTTATCTGCGCGACGGCGGCTACGAGGACTTGAAAAAGGCCTTCGCCATGCAGCCGAAAGACGTCACCGAGGAGGTCAAGAAATCCGGCCTGCGCGGCCGCGGCGGCGCGGGTTTCCCCACCGGCATGAAGTGGACCTTCATCCCGCCTAACAACACCAAGCCGGTCTATCTGATCTGCAACGGCGACGAGTCCGAGCCCGGCACCTTCAAGGACCGCTACATCGTCCACCAGGATCCGCACCAACTCATCGAGGGCATGGTGATCTCATGTTTCGCCGTCGGCGCGCACACCGCTTACATCTATCTGCGCGAGGAGTTTCCCGAGGCGGCCATTATCATGGAAAAAGCCATCGAGGAGGCGCGCGCCCGCAATTTCGTCGGCAAGAATGTGCTCGGTTCCGGCTTTGATCTGGAGATCTACGTCCACCGCGGGGCTGGCGCTTACATCTGCGGCGAGGAAACCGGCCTGATCGAATCGCTCGAAGGCAAGCGCCCGTATCCGCGCATCAAGCCGCCGTATTTCCCGGCCGCCCTCGGCCTCTACATGTGCCCGACCATCGTCAACAATGTCGAGTCGCTCTGTCACGTGAAACACATCATCCGCATGGGCGGCGACGGATACGCCAAGCTCGGCGTGGCACGCAACACCGGCACCCGCATCCTCTGCGTCTCCGGCGATGTGAAAAATCCCGGCTATTTCGAGGTCGAGGTCGGCAAGCTCACGATGCGCGAGTTGATCCATGACATCTGCGGCGGGCCTAAGGACGGCCGCGAACTCAAAGCCGTGATCCCCGGCGGTTCTTCATCAAAAATCCTGCGTTGCGACGAAGTCTTCAAACTGAAAAACCCGGACGGCAGCGAACGCGAACTCGGCTTCTGGGACATCCCGCTCGATTTCGACACGCTGGCCGCCTGCGGCTCGATGGCCGGCTCCGGCGGCGTGATCGTCATTGACGACTCACGCAAGATGTCGTGGGTGCTCAACAACCTCAACGCCTTCTACGCCCACGAGTCCTGCGGCCAGTGCACGCCCTGCCGCGAGGGCTCCACCTGGATGAAGAAAATCTCCGACCGCATCGTCGCCGGCGACGCCAGCCCGCAGGATGTCGAGACGCTCGAAAGCGTGGCTTATCAGATCGACGGCCGAACCATCTGCGCCTTCGGCGAAGCCTCATCCTGGCCGGTCGAGGCGATCATATCCAAATTCCGCGACGAAC
Source organism: Luteolibacter sp. (assembly GCA_964202135.1). Lineage (GTDB taxonomy): Bacteria > Verrucomicrobiota > Verrucomicrobiia > Verrucomicrobiales > Akkermansiaceae > Luteolibacter. Next base: position 2,069 of record CAXNHR010000041.1, read on the forward strand.
TGCTCGCCGATACCAAGACCCACAACGCGGCCAAGCCGCACAACCCGGAGGCCGAGGCCCAGCGCCGGTTCATGGCATGCGCGAATTCCTAGGACAACATGGGAAGGTCATCGATCCATAAATGATATGAGCTGGATTTTTCTAAAACGTTTTTTAAGCCGGCCGTTTCAGGTTGCCTCCGTCGTTCCGAGTTCTTCGGTGATCATCAAAAAGGTGTCGGACAAAATGGACTTCAGCGAGCCCCGGGTGATTGCGGAATTCGGGCCCGGTGAAGGATGCCACACGCGCGAGATCCTCAAGCGTTTGCAACCCGGTTCCAAGCTCCTGCTGTTCGAACTGGATCCCGAGCTGGCGGTTCACCTCAAAGAACAATTCCAGCACGATGCCCGGGTCGAAGTGCTCAACACGGACGCCGGCCGGCTCGACGAAGAACTCAAGGCGCGCGGTCTGAACCGGTGCGACTACGTGGTGTCCGGCATTCCTTTCAGCACGATGGAATCCGGGAAAAAACGGCGCCTGCTGGAATCCATTCACCAATGCCTGGTCCCCGAGCCCCATGCGGCCTTCATCATTTATCAGGTCACCAATGAGCTGAAACGTCACGCCGTGGTTTTCCCCTCGTCCACCACGGAGTATTGCCTGGCCAACATTCCGCCCATGTTCGTCACGGTTTTCCACCGGCTCCCGGCCCCCGTGCTGGGAACCAGCGGCGACGCCGAGGCGGCCGCATGGGTTCTCCGGTGATGGCGATTCTCCCACCCGAACTTCGCCCCAGAGGGAGGGCTTGCCTCCGATTATGCCGGTTTGCGCTGCGCGATTGGAATGATTGCTCGCGAAGCTCGCTGCTGCGTTCGATCCCACTGCTTCGCAGGGGGTCTTATCGCTTCTCTGAACCGGTCCTTGGATTTCAATATCGATAACTGTTAGATTTCCGGTTCAAATGAATGACTGCGGGTGGCGTTCATTGAATAGAGGAAGCGGCGGAAATCGCACCGTGGGAGCCAAGGAGGCACAATGGCCTGTTAGAACCGCCACGACGACGACAGGCGCAGTTCCTGTTGCGCCTCGGCTCCGGAGCGGACGTCGGCGCGATAGCCGATGGCGACATGGATGTCCTCAGTGATCTGATAGATGGCGCCGCAACCGAGATAGAGCGAGTCGTCGTCCAATCCGTCGGCTTCCGTGCGCATGCCGCGGCTGCCTTTTGCGAAGCTGGCACCGAGCACGCGCCCGTCGTCGAGCAGGCCGATATTCACACCGCCCTCGCCCCACAGGGCGATTCGGGCGTTCACTTCCACCTGCGCCAGCAGGCCGAGTTCCAGCAGCAGCGACTCATGGCGGTCGCGGCTGACGTCCAGTGTGATTGGCGCGCCGGGAGCACCACCGGTCGATTCACTGAACGAGTCCATCGTGCTCACGGCATAGCGCAGGCCGGCCTATGGGATCAGCGTGAGCGCGTCCTGTTTCCAAGCCACGCCATCCACACCGATGAAAAGATCAAAGGCATCGGTGTCCACGTCATCGAAGTCCACCGTGCCGGGCAACCATCCCGCGGCGGTGGCCGATGCGCTGCCGCGTGTGCCGTCAAACGCATAACTGCCATAAGACATGCCAGCCCTGAGCCGCGTCCGGCTTTTTTCATCGATCAGATGTTCGCCGATCACGCCAAAATTCCAACCGAGCGCGTCGGCATCGATCAACTCTCCATCGATGCTTCCGGAATCCGCACCGAAATAAACCGCGAGCTGTGTCTGTTCCCACGGTCGGGTCCGCGCGCCGGCCAGCACGCCCATGCCGTCGAAATCGTAGTCCGCCTGGTTGCGGGAGTTGTCGGTGCCCGCACGGAAATAATCCACGGCGGCAAAGAACTCCCAGTCGAGTGGTGCGGCCGCCTCCGCTAGACCATCCTTGGCACCGCTTTTGGCACTGCTTGCGATGCCGCTCTTCTGTCCATCCCTGGGTTCGAGCGCCGGAGCGGAAAGCGCCGAGCGCTGGTGAGTGCGGGTGGCCTGCATGGCATAATCCGAAAAGCTGACATAAACCTCCGGCGAAAGCCGGTTGAGCAGTGCCGCGTTCAGGCCGCCGGGCGTGAAGCTGGCCGTGAGCGCCCACAACAAATCCGGATTGCCCGTGTCCGCAATGCCGCTGGAGATATCATATCCACTGGCACCGGATGTAATGTTGGTGAAACCGGGATCAATCACATCCTCATAAAGCGAAATCCAGCTGGAGACCTGGTTGCCCGTGGCACCGGCAAATGGATCGCCGGCTCCCGCCAGTGGAGCGATGCGGGTGACGGTTCCGTTTTCCGGATTGAACAACACCGCGCCGTCGAGATTTTCAACGAGCGAGGCGATGTTGCCGTTATATGCATCAGCTGAGACCAAAGTGACCGGGACGAAGGGAGCGATGGCCGCGCCCGCTTGATTCAAATTCAGCGTCCCGTCGAAACCAACACTGCCCGTGATCTCCAGAATGTCATTCCCACTGGCGGAAACATCCATCTTGAGCACGCCGCCCGGAGCCTGGGTGAAGTTTCCGCCGACCGCGAGGATGCCGACCGCACCCACGCCACCCGGCGCGATGATGCTTGTGTTGTCTAGATCTCCCAGCCAGGTGGCACGCCCGGCTCCGGTGGTGGTGAGCTGGGAGTATTGCTGGATTCCACTGGCGACCAGTGTCGCGCCCTCATTGATGTTGAGAAGAGTTGTCACATTGCCGAGCGTGCCGGTGTTGGTGAATGTGCCACCGGTGATCTGGATGCTATTTGCGGAAATGGTTCCACCGGCATGAACCGTGCCGTTGCTGGTGAGCATGCCGGTGCTGAGCTGACCCTCGATGTTTGAGCCGGTGTTGAGCGTGGCATTGGTGGCGAACAATATGCCAGGGCCGGCACCAAGCCTGCCTCCATGTGATATGTATGTGGCGATGGTGTCGTCCGAGTTGAGCGTCAATATCCCGGCATTCGTCAGCGTCGCGGTGTTTCTCAAGCCGCTGTTTTGATTGAGCAGACTGGCACCGTGGGAGATCTCCACATTGTTTGTCCCAAGGCTGCCGATGAGATCGAGAACGCCGCCTGTGACGACGGTGCGGGCACTCAAGGCATCGTTTTCGATACGGACAGCTCCGAATGTGGTGATGAGATTGGCGCTGAATGGCCCGCCTGTGGTCGTCGAGCCCTTGTTGAGCGCCACCGTCTGTGTGATCAACCTGCCCCCACGGATATCGAGCAGACCACCATTGGAAATATATGATCTCACATTAGCGCTCTCTTCGACAATCAGGCTTCCTTCATTGGTGACGACGGTAATTGCGAATGAAGGCGATGATCCGATCTTTCCGTTTTGGATCAGGGTGGCCCCGTTTGCGATGTTGAGGTTTGTCGTGGTGAGCGTGCCAGTGAGATTGAGGGTGCCGGATTGCACGCTGGTGCTGCTCTTTCCGGTCACGTTGCCGCTGATCGCCACCGTGCCGTTGCTGGTGATGTGATCCGCGTATAGCCGGCCGGCGACGGTCGAACCGGTGTTGAGTGCGGCTGTGGTGCTAAACAAGTTGCGGGAACATTGGTCAGTAAAGGAGCGGCGGATTGCCTCCGGCCATCACCGCTGCACTCCGGTTCCGCTCCGCCGATGCCCATGACTCACCCATGAGTGTATGCAAAGCGCTCTCCATGGTCCTTTCATGGTCAGGGCGAATCGGACCATCGTCCCTCCTTGTGCTCCGCACGCGGGCCGTTTCTCCTTAACTTGACGCGCATGCCTTGAGGAGATCGGTTTCGGCGCGGGCGGTGAAAATCGCACGGTGATTGAACGAATCCGGCTCTAACGGTTTCCAAGTCAGGGAACCGCATGAAATTTTCCCTCACCGATTACGCCTTTCCAGCCAGCGTGGGCAGCTACTGGATCGACACGGCCCGCGGGCTGCGAATCGAGGAATACCAGGGCAAGGTGGGCTTGGCGGACATGAAGGAAATGGTGCGGGCGGTGGTTGCGGATCCCGATTGGTCGCCGGACCTGCATGGCTTGGTGGATTTCACCAAGGCCGAGCTGGACCTCAGCTCCAACGATGTGTTGCGGCTGGCCCTGATGCTGCGCCAGGAGCAGAACCGCTCGCGCGGATGGGTGGTTTTCGCGGTGAGCAACCCGGCGGCTTTCGGTGTGGTGCGCATGCTCGGATACTGGGCGCGCTGCACGGACCGGTTCCGGATTTTCCATAGCCGTGAGGAAGCGGAGAATTGGTTGGAGCGGCACCAGGATAGAACCCCGCCGGCCTTCCGCGAGCCTGCGCCCGCCGCCAGCCGCGAAGCGCTGCTGTGCCCGGCTTGAGGTGCTGCGGGATTCGCAGGGCGGATGCGTCCAAAAATATTTTGGATGCAACGCCAAGACGCCAAGGTGCAGTGAGAAAAATAGCGGACAAGCAATATTCTCAACCAGATTTTCAACCTGGAATCCGCAGTTGGAAAGAGGATGAGAGGGGCAAGTGGGGTCGATTACCGGCTGAGGATGTGGTTTGTGCGGGGTCGAAGAGCAGCCACTGAGGAGGTTTGCCCATGCTCAAGCTCAGCTGCGAATTAGAGGATCATTTCTTCCTGGCGAAAACCGCGAGTGTCGTCTCTTCGAGAAACTTCCGTCCGCTTTCCTCCAACCTCAGGAAATCGTTGTGCAAAGGGCAAGGATTGCCGATGCCACACCAGCCCGGACCGAACGGGCAGGGATACTCGGTCATTTCCCGCTCGAAAATGCTCACGATGTCGGCCAACCGGATCTCCTCCGGCGGGCGCGACAGCCGGTAGCCTCCACCGGGACCCGTGACGCCGCGAGCCAAACCGGCCGACGCCGCCTCGCTCAACAACTTCGCCGCCAGTGCCGCCGGAATCTTCCGCACCCTCCCCACCTCCGCCGATGAGATCGAACTGCTGTCCGGCGCATGCTTTTCCGCCAGATAGCTCATCGCCGAAACCGCCTGCCTTGCCAATTTCCCGTAACGGAACATGCGCATATCCTGCCCAATTCCGCACCTGACTCCAGAAATAAGAATCAGGAAAACAGGATCTTTGGATTGCCCATTCGCCATGAGGCCATAGCCTCTAGAGCAAGCACCCGTGTCCATCCTCCACAAACTTCTGGCCATCGCGCTGATCCTGCTGATGCAGGGGCCGGCGATGTTGGTGCAGGAAGTGGCGTGGGTGAAAATGCTCGTCAGCTACACCCAGGAACGCGGCTTGAAACGCGGCGTCATGGAAACCTTCGATGGCAATCATCCCTGCGGTCTCTGCAAGAAGGCGGCCGAGATCCGCCAACAAGAACAACCGCAGGATCCCGCTGAAAAGCAGATGCCGGCACAACGCCAGCGCCTGGCATGGGCCGAAATGGTCGCCAGCGATCTGCTGAAAATGCCGGTGATCGCAGGCTATGACATTTCCATGCCCATGATCGCATGCAGGGCGCGTGATTCAGGCAAAGGCGCTGATGCGCCCGCATCACCGCCGCCCGAGTTGGGTTGAGTTGTGAGTTGTCAATGTTCCAAGCCGCTTGGCATGGAACCAATCAGGCTCCGGGCGAGACGCCCGCGCCACGTGGCCCGGGCGTCTCGCCCGGAGCCTGCACTTCATCCGTGCACAATCTAACAAATCATTCTCCATGAACTCTTTCCATCATCCCATCGCCGCGGCCGCCATCTGCGCCGCGATTTCCAACCCATCCCTCGCGCAGGACGTCATGCGCACCCTCTCTCCCCTCTATGTGAGATCCAACAGCCTCACGCAAACCTGGTCACCCATCATACACACCTTCGGTTCCGATCATCTCCGCTCCACGGACACTGCGACCATCGTCCGCAATCTGCCCGGTGCGGCAATCGTCCGCAACGGTTCGCAAACCGGCATTCTCCAGCTTCGCGGCCTCTCGGGCGACCGCGTGGGCGTCCGCGTGGATGGCATGACCATCACGCCCGCCTGCCCGAACCACATGGACCCGCCGCTGCACTACGCCCACCCATCCCGCGGCGATCTGGTGGAGATGTTCGCCGGCATTTCGCCCGTCAGCGCGGGAGGCGACCAGATCGGCGGCTCCCTGTCGATGAAGAGCGCAGCGCCGGTTTTCTCCGAGGACCAGTCCTTTCTAACAAAGGGCTCGCTGGGCGCTTCGTTTCTCGGCAGCCAGGATGCGGCAATGCTCAATGCGGACCTCACCCTCGCCAATGCGGATGCCAGCGTGCGATACCGCGGTTCCGCCGTCACGGCCGACGACCTGCGCTATCCCGGCGGCACAGTGAGTGCCAGCGGCTACGACAGCACCAGCCATGATCTGACTAGCGCCTGGCGCACCGCCGGCGGATACCTCGCCGTGGACGTGGGTTTCTCCGCCACTCGCGACGCCGGCACGCCCGCGCTGCCGATGGACATGATCCAGGACGACGCATGGCGTTTCGGTCTCATACAGAACGAAACCTTCGATTGGGGAACGGTCGAAAACCGCTTGTATGTGCATGACATCGATCACCTGATGGACAATTTCACCATGCGCCCGGCGACGGGGATGAAAATGGAGTCGCCCTCATCCAGCCGCGACTACGGCTGGCGCGGCGATGTCACCCTGCCGCGCGGCGAGAACAAGCTGCGAACGGGCATCGACGTCCACCGCAATGAGTTCGAGGCGGAACAGATCGCGGTTTCCGGGATGTTTGCGGGAAAAACGCGCGACACCTTCCATGACAACCGCCGCAGCCGAATCGGGGCTTATGTCGATTGGGAACAAAAACATTCCGCTCCATGGAGCTCACGCATCGGTGTGCGCGGCGACGTGGTGATGAGCGATGCGGGGGCGGCGAGCAATGCCATCATGCCCGGACCGGACATCAATCAGGATCTCGCCGCATTCAATTCCGCCGACCGTTCGTTCACCGACGTCCTGCCCGCCGCCACCGCCGCGCTGCGTTTCGCGCCGGACGAAAACACCGGCATCGAGCTGGCCGCCGCGCTGAAAAGCCGCGCCCCATCCTTGGTCGAGCGCTATCTGTGGACGCCGCTCAACGCCAGTGCCGGTCTCGCCGACGGCCGGACTTATCTCGGCAACCTCGATCTGGATCCGGAAACCTCGTTTCAAATCGCGCTCGCCGTCACCCGCAAGGGTGAACAGTGGAATGCCGGCATCACGCCCTTCTATCAGAGCGTGTATGATTACATCCAGGGCATGCCGATGACGCGCCTCGACAAGCCAGGCGGCAAGCCGGTGCTGCAATATGACAACATCGACCGCGCCGAGTTGTATGGTTTCGAACTGACCGGTGGCTGGCGGTTCACCGAAGAACTCGCGCTCGACGGCAGCGTCAGCCATGTCCGCGGACGCAACAAGGACACCGGTGATGATCTCTACCGCATCGCCCCGCTGCGTGGCATCTTCGATCTGGGTTATCAGCGCGACTCGTGGGAAAGCCATCTCGAATGGGTTTGGGCGGACGCCCAGAACCGTGTCTCGGATCTCCAGGACGAGGAGAGCAGTCCCGGCTACGGGATTCTCAATCTGCGCCTTGCCAAAACCTTCTCCGGTGCCGTGCGCGTCGAGGTCGGCGTGGAGAACCTGTTGGACAAGCGCTACGCCGACCATCTCGGCGGAGTGAACCGCGTGACCGGAGGAGATCTGGCCACCGGCGAGCACATCCCCGGAGCAGGCCGCTTCGCCTATGCGTCCGTGTCCTGGGTGTTTTGAATCATGTGTTTTGAATCATTGGCAAACGGCACCGCCCGCACCATGCTGTGCTTCATGATACGCCGCACCTGGCTGCTCGCCGCTGTATTCACTCCGCTCTTGTTCCTTCCATCCTGCGCACCCGTGCCGCAGGGTGTAGGAGCGGAGCGTGCGGCGGACCTGGCCTTCCTGCCGGAACGCCCGCAAAAAGGCCGTTTGTTCCATGTTTACAATCCCAGCGGCCCATCGCTGCGCACCAACAATTGGACCTCGCGTTTCGACCTCAGCGGCGTTTCATGGAACGACCCGCGCACCGTCACCGCCATTTCCCCGGTCCATGTGGTGATGGCCGCGCACTACGTCCGGCCCACCTTCACGCCGGTCGTCTTCCACGACCACAACGGCCAGATGCACTCGCGCAAAATCACCCGCGTCATGCCGCTCGGCGAAGGCATCGACATCACCGTGGGCCTGCTCGACCAGCCGCTGCCGCCGGGCGTCGCCAAATACCGCATCGCCACTGCGGCCGATTTGGCACCGATGCAACTCGTGCTGGTGACGGACCAGACCATGACGCTCTCACTGCACCGGTTGGGCGGCATCGACTCGCAGCGGGTGATCCTGGGCAACGACCCGCAGATCCCGCGCGGCTATTGGCGCAAGCTGGTCACCGGAGACAGCGGCAACCCGGCATTCGTCCTGCGCGGAGGCGAGCTTCTGCTACTGACCACCTTCACCAGCGGCGGCTCGGGCAGCGGTCCGTTTTACGGCGATCCGAAAGTGCGCGCCGCACTCGACCGTGCGATCACCCGACTCCGTTAGATGCCGTCAGGAATGCCGCCTCGCCCATGGCTCGGTTTCGTGTGAGTTCTCACAACTCAGGGATCACCGATGGCGACGATGCGGAAGAACCGTGCTTTCCTGCCATTGGCCAAGGTCGGAAAACCGAGAGCGACGGCTTCGAATTCCAGGTCGCTTGCGACGACCACGGGGACGTCCGTGCCGTTCTGCCAGTCGCTCAGATCCGAACTGAACTGAGGGGTGGAGCCCATTCCCGCGTTGGTGCTGACCTTCCGGCGGATGTAAACCGCACGGAAATCCTCACCTTCCGTCAGGGCTTTGGGAAAAACGGCGGGCATTCCGCGGGCGTTGATTACTCCGTTAGAGAGATCGACGGAAACCGCCGCGTTGTCACTCAGCGTGGGATTGAGTCCGAATGAGTATTCCAACAGCAGCCCGAGTCCGTCGTAGTCTCCGGAGTCGCTGTCGTCCTGCGTGTGCAGGTTTCCCGTGTTCATCATCTTCCACTGCTCGAACAAGGTGGGCAGCTCGATCAGCACATTGTCGAGACCATGAATCTGGTCCGGCGAGGTGGCGACGGCGTTGTCATCCACCCACCGGAGCAGCAGCTTGGTGCCGTGCGCCCATGTTCCGGCGAGCGCGAAGCCGGTGGGCGGAACGGTGGTCACGCCGGTCGTGTTGGGGACGATCACTCCGCCCGGGCCTGATAAGGTCGGATTGAGCGCGGAGACGTTCGTCCAGGTGGTGCCGTTGTCGAGACTCTGGAACAACCAGTAGCCGGGTAGCTCATTGCCCGTGGCGGGAGCGGTGAAACGCCGGATGTCATAAGCGATTTCCAGCGCGTTGATGGGCGCGCCGGCGGTGTTGGTGAGTTCCAGCTGGAAGGCCATGCCGACGAGACTGGTGGGAGCGCTGCCCAGCATGCGGTTCGCGGAATCACCGGGGGTGCCCGCGTTGTAACCGTTGTTGGCATTGGCGCTGGGAGTGTTGCTGGCAGTCAGGCCGCTGTCGTTGGCTGTCATGGTCGCGACCCCGGAGCCGGTGATGGCGGTGGTCCAGGCACTGTTGCTTCCCGCTAGATTCCAGACGCTCCATGCCTGTGGCGGGCTTGCGCCGGACGTCCCCATTTCGTTGAAGTTCGCCGCATAGGTTCCGTTGAAAGCTCCCGCGGGAACCACCGTGACGTTGACGACGGAAGAAACGTTGCTTCCTCCATCGTTGTCGATGGCTTTTGTCGTCAGGGCGTAACTCCCCGGTGATACATTCGTTTGGGAAAACACATAGGGCGCTGTCAGATCCTCGCCAATCTTGCCGGCGCCGTTGTAGAACTCCACCTTGATGACCGTGCCATCGGTGTCGCCCGCATCGGCCGTCATGGAAATGGCGCTTCCGATGATCGTGGTACCGTCGGCCGGAGCGGTGAGCTCCACACTGGGAGGCACGTTGAAGGGATTGGCCGCGGTGGTGAACGTTCTCACGGTGCTGGCCACGGGAGTGATACCGTCGGAAACGGCGGCATACCATTCGTATCCTGTGTTGCTGCTGAGGCCGGTCCAGTCCAGGTCGGCGGTGGTTCCTCCAGGAACGACGTTCACAGTGCCGAGCGGAACCCAGGCGACCGATCCGCCATCCATCGCATAGGGCAGGGTGAACTGGCTGTCGCCGTCGGTCTCAAAGGTGCCGCTGGTGGTGCGGTAGGTCTTGGCGTAGATCTCGTTATTGGCCGGCGAGAACACGAAATAGCGCAGCCAGCCGTCGCCGCCGCCGAATCCGCCGCTACCGCCGGAGCGATCCTGATAGTCCTGGAGCACCGTGTGAACCGTGCGGCCCTCGAAAGTGTCGGAGCGCCGGCCTTCACCGTGGATGTGGCCGCAGAGCATGAGGAAGAGATTCGGATTGTCCTTCAGGTTGTCGTAAACCGCCTGGCCGTGTCCGCCCCATGCGGCGGGGTTTCCAATGCCAATGAGCCAGTGGCTGGTGATGATGGCGCGGCGGGTGGGATGGGCCTTGAGCAGCGCGTCCGCCCAGTCGAGCACCGCCTGGTTCGCGGACGGACGATATTCGAGATTGATGATGATGAAATCCATGCCGCTTGCGCTGAAAAGCTGATAGTTGTTATCATTGTTCGTGCTGTAGTTGCCGCCGAAGTAGGGCCGGCCGGCCCAGCGGGAGGTGCCGAAATACTGGTTCCAGAACGCGCTGGCTCCGTCCGGGCTGCCAATCGGCTGCTGGTCGTGGTTGCCGGGCGCGCCGCCCCATGGAATGCCGTGGGTGAGAAGCGTGGTCACAGGATTCTCGATGATGTCCATCGCTCCGTCCGCATTGATCCATTGCTGCTCGATGGCATCGCCGTCCTGGACCATGTCTCCCATGTGGGCGACAAATGCGATGTTGTGGGTGTCCTTGGCGCTGACGATCCACTGGGTCTGCGAAATGAACTGCGAGAGCCGGTTGCCTCCGGTGTTTTGGGAATAAAACTGCGTATCGGGAATCGTCACGAGCGTGAAGTCCGCACCCGGCGGCGGAGATGTTACTCGGCCGTAGAAGGTGACGCTCAGCGCTTGGCCGTCGGGATCGGAAACACCGGCCGCAAGGGAAACCGTGCCGCCGGTTCCGATATCGGCCGCGCCGGCCGTGGGTGCGGTCAGGGAGATCGTCGGCGCAGTGTTGCCCGCAATGAAAGTGAAATCATCAATGGCAAGGCCCTGTTCGCTTTCAGCCTCGTTGGTGTCGGTGACGCGGACCCAGAGTTCCTGGCCGGGGAGCCACGAGATGCCGTTCACATGTCCGGCGAGGGCACGGCGGTTCGAGGGCGTGTTTCCATCGAGCGCGCGCGCCGTGTTGCCGGTGGCGACTGGAGCGGTGAACGTGGTGAAATTCGATACCCAGGTGCCGCTGCTCAGGCTGGTGGCTCCGAGCTGATAATCGAACTGCAGCGTATGGGCTGCGGACCGGGTGCTGGCAAACCACTGCTCGCCGGTGAGCAAGATGGAGAAGGTCGTGATTGTCGCGGCGGTGCCGTTGACGAACCGGACGCCGTATCGAACGGGAGCATTGGTGGTGGTGAGTGACAACGTGCTGGTGGCGCGGGAACCGAGCGCCCGATCGGTGGAGCCAGCACTGCCGAAGCTGATCAATCCGATGTTGTCCGGGGAACTCGTGCTATCAAAAGCAGAGGCGGACCCGCCCATGGTTCCATCCGTGACGTGATAGGCGGACTTGGAGGCATACCAGCCGGGCAGGGTGTTGTTATCGGTCCATGTGACGTTGGCCGTGTTGTTGGTGGTGCCTGCGAGGGTGTTGAAATCCTGCACGTAAGGTGCTCCGAGATAGCTGACCTGTGCGGAAAGCAGCGCAGGCAACACGCATGGCACTAAAAAGAGGACGCGGAACGGAGTCATGGGTTTGGGTTGCGGCAAATGGTCAGCGCGATGCCGGCGGGATCGCAACAGGTGGGGTAACGGGTTCGCCGAGAGCGGTTTTCGCCTCGGTCAGCAGGGCGAGGTTCTGAGGGGTTCCGCGATCTAGATTCGGCAGCGCGTTCATGTGCTCCCGCAGCTCGGACCACGCGGCCCGCGCATCCGGCGTGCATCCGGCTTTGGTGAGCAGACGGGCGCGCTCCGCCATCCACGGCTCGGGCCGCGGCGCGGATTCGCGGAGTTTGGCGATGCGGTCCAATGCCAAATCCCAGTCTTCGACTGCGGTGGCGAGTTCGAGACTTTCGCGGAGCAAGTCCGGGATGGCACCCATTTTTTCAAGGCCGTCGTCCAGCGCGGCAAGCGCGTCCCCGGATTGTCCCGCAGCCCGAAGGCAGTCTGCAAGTTGGAGGTAGGGTTCCGGGCCTGGCGTTGGCGTTTGTTGGATGACCGTGCGGAAATCCAAGGCGGCCTCGGCGGGCAGACCGAGAGCCATGAGCACCTTTCCGCGTGTGGCAAGCGCGCCGGAATGGGACGGATTCTTTGCGATAAAGGCGTCGAGCACATGCCTCGCTTCCGCATGCCTTTCCGCTTGATGGAGCGACCGGCCGCGCAGGTATTCCGTGGGATGGATGCCGGGTTTCAGACGCTCGATGACAGCGAGTTCATCCAGACAAAGCTTCCATTCCTCGTGATCCGAATGGGCTGTCGCGAGTCGATAATGGAGATCCGCATCATCCGGATTGTTGTCTAACAAACGCTCCAGCTTGCAAACGACTTCATGATAGGCACCATGCGCGCCAGCCGGGGCCGGGGCGAATGCCAGCAGCGCGAACAGCATGCGGATCATGATGCCGGACCCACCCCATCGACAGTTTGCCGGGGCTTCATGGATGCTGGCCGGAAAGGAGGAGTTGACCATGGCTTCAGTGCAAGATGAGTGGTCCGCCCTGCTTTCACAACCCATCTTTTCTGCGGGTTTCGTTTCCAGGCATCGAGATTTCCCCAAAGACAGGAGGGGGGGGTTATGGATTCCACATGCGACGGCGTATGGCGCAGAGCGGAATACGAGCCAGTGGCGAAATCCCACAAATCCGGGCTCTTCTCACGCTGGGAGAAGAGCGAAAATGGAATCAATGGGAGTCATCAGAAAACATGACATCCGACCTTTGTCGGGAATTCGACAAAGGTCCGCCATTTTCCAACGGATCTTCGCTTATTTGTGCAGGATCTTCGGCACCATCGGCGCGCGCAGGCGGTGGGGTTCCGGCAGGCCGGAACCAAGCAGCGGGCGGCAGTATGCGTGGAAATCACGGGTCACGCCGTTGCCTTCTGCATTGATGAACTCATCGGGCATATGGCGGGTCTTGCCGGCGACCAGCGAGATGGGCACCAGTTCGTAATCCACTCCGTAGTCGAGCACAGGGCGGCGGATGACCACCGAGCCATCGACATTGTCCCACATCGCGAATTGCACGGCCTTTTCGCCGACCTCGCGGGCCTCGTTGGCATCCCGATCCGAGCGGCAGCCGATGAAGGCGCGCTGCAGGTAGCCGTAGGTGTCCGAGCGCACGCGTTTGATGTTGAGGCCGTCCTTGATCGTCTGGGAGAGCAGATCGCCGAGTGCGCCGGTGCCGGAAAGCTGCACGTTGCCGTGGGCGTCGCGCTCCTCCGCTCCCATGAGTTTGGTGATCATCGGCGTGTGGTCCTTGTCGGAAACCCCTTCGGAAACCGCGATGGTGCACATCCCGTATTTCGAATAAATCCGGTCCACGTCGGCGAGGAACTTTTCGGTGTCGAACGCGCGCTCCGGCACATAAACCAAGTGCGGGCCATCATCCACATACTTTCGCGCCAGCGCCGAGGCGGCGGTGAGGAAGCCGGCATGGCGGCCCATGATCACTCCGATGTAAACGCCCTTGAGCGCGCGGTTGTCGAGGTTCACACCCATGAACGCCTGCGTCACATAACGCGCCGCGGAGCCGAAGCCCGGGCAGTGGTCGTTTTCCATCAGGTCGTTGTCGATGGTCTTGGGGATGTGGATGGCGCGCAGTTCGTAATTCGCCTCCTTGGCCTGCTCGTTGACGATGCGCACCGTGTCGGACGAATCGTTGCCGCCGACGTAGAAGAAGTAGCGGATGTCGTGGGCCTGCATCACCTTGAACATGCGTGCGCAATATTCCTCGTCCGGCTTGTCGCGGGTGGAGAGCAAACCCGAGGACGGCGTATCGGCCACCTGTTCGAGATTGTGGGTCGTCTCTCGGGTGAGATCCACGAAGTTTTCATCCACAATGCCGCGCACACCATGGACAGCTCCGTAAACGGCGCTCACCTGGGTGAATTTACGGGCTTCGAGGGCGACGCCCACGACACTTTGGTTGATCACATGGGTGGGGCCGCCACCTTGGGCGACCAGGACTTTTCCTTCAAGACGGCTCATAGCGCCGCAGAGGATTGATGATCGCCGGGCGGATGCAAGTCCTGAAACGGCGTGAATCCGGCGAAATGCTCCGCATGGATTTTGCTGGATTCCGCAAGGAGCGGACCGGAGCCTCCCCACCATGAACCATGACGCACCAGCCGGCGGCGGGAACCCACCCTGCCCGTGGCTGCCGGAGGTGATTGAGTTGCACGATTTCACGATTACCCGCCGGCATGGCGCAGTGCGCGGCGCGGCGTTCTATCTGGACGCGCTGTGCTACGCGCAATCGCAGTGGATTTCCGGCAAGCCCGCCCAGGCACTGCTCCAGCTCGACAAGGCCTGGATGGCGGACCTTGCGGACGGTGATCCGATACTCGCCGCACATCCGCCGCCCTATCAGGCGCTGGCGTGGATCCTGCGGCAGGCGGCGGACGAAAACCACGGCTACCTCGGCAATCCGGTGCGCCATTTCCAGCATCTGGCCAGCCGCATGAGCGGCCCGCGCGCGGAAGTCCGCTCATGGCGCGCGTGGTTGTGCCTGCATCTCGCCGAGCGGGTGCTGCCACCCGCGGGCTTTCCTCGCGACGGCCGCCAGCTGGCACGCGAGGGGCTGTGGGTTCCGGGATTCGGCCGGACACTCGGTGCGGTGGCAGCCATCGGTTGGCCGGACGAAGCAGCAGCGGCGGCGCGTGTCTTCGCCGGGCTGCCGAACATTTCCGCAAATTTGCGGCGACTTCCGCCGGCCTGCGGGATTTAATGGCCCCGAGCTTCCAAAACCAATTATCCCATCATGAAAAATCCCTGGTTTCTCTCTGCCGCCGCTTTG
>CAXNHR010000042.1:0-16789 GCA_964202135.1 Luteolibacter sp.
CGAGGACGCCCTGAGACGCAGGATCGCCGAGGCCATCAGCCGGCTGCAGAAATACAACTGCCCGCAAAGCGTCCAGGCGGCCGTGCAAACGCTCACCGACTTCCTGGCGTCGAGCGAGACCTGGGATGCCCGGACCCGCAAAAGCAGCCGACTCTATGCCTCGCGCTCCACGAAGAGCAGTTCCTACTTCGGTTCCGATCCAAATTCCATCCGCAGGGCCAATGCCGACGCCAACCGGGCCAGTCGCGGGCAGCCGAAACCGCCTCCGGCGCAGCCGGGGACGCCCGGGAGTTCATCGCCAACGCCGCCGGATCAAAGCGGATCGGGTCAACCCGGACCTGCCTGAACCTCAATCCCGCCCACCGCTCAAAGAGTCAAATCAACGCCGCTGTTTATGAGCAATCATTGGTCATTCAAATACACAACGATCCCGGAGGGAGCGAGGAGGGTCACCTCCGCAGAGTGGGAGAAGATCGCCCTGGCCAGACTGGACGATCCGAAAGCCGATCCCGAGGAGGCGCTCTGGGCGGTGATCCAGATGTATTGCGGCACCGGACGCCACCCAGTGGCTCTTGGTTACATGGAGAAAGTGGTCGCCGCGGCCGTCGATCCGGAAAAGAAGGCCCACTGCTATCTGGCCCTTGGCGGCATCATGGAGCAGGTGAACGACTACAAGGCAGCCATCGGCTGGTATCGGCGGGCGCTGGGGCTGGAACCGACCCACAGCGGCACCTGGTATTTCATCAACAACAACCTCGGCTACTGCCTCAACCACTTTGGCAAATTCACGGAAGCCGAGAACTATTGCCGAAGGGCGATCGCGCTCAATGGCGAGCGCTACAACGCCCACAAAAATCTCGGTATTTCCCTGCAAGGACAGGGTCTGGTCGGCGAGGCTGCGCGCTGCTTTGTGCGCGCGGTTCAGTTGGAGGCCGCCGATGCGCGAGCCTTGCAGCATCTGGAGGATCTCCTCGCCGAAAACCCGGGACTGGCCACCGAGCAGCCGGACATTTTCGAGGACCTCCTCAAATGCCGCGAAGCCGTCCACGCCGTGCAGGAGGAGCGTGAGGCACGGATGCGGGAAGGCTGATCTGGTTCGACGGGAGGTTGGCGATCTCTACTTTCTGCCCACCACCGAAATCGCATCCAGATGTACACCTGCCATCGTCGTCCTCTGGGATGGATTACTTGCGGCTTTCCGGACCGATTCCAAATCCCCGGCGATATAAACCGTTGTTTTGGCGCGGGTGATCGCGGTGTAGATCAGTTCACGGGTGGTCATCGGGCTTTCCTCCGCAGGCAGGATCACCATGACTTCATCAAACTCGCTGCCTTGCGAACGGTGGATGGTTAACGCCCAAGCCGGGCTGTAATCGGGAAGCTGTGCCACGGAAAACTCAAGGAGAGGACTGTCCTCCTTGAATCCCGGAAACCATGCTCTGCGCGCGCCCTCGGGGCTGGTGGTGATGACCCCGACCGTTCCGTTGCGCAACCCGGTTTCCGGATCATTCCGGTTGATGATGATTGGCTGATTCGGGGTTTTCCCATCACTGGCAGTTTTGGCGAAGTGCTTTTGGATGGTCTCGCCCAGTGCCTTCGAACCCACAAAGTATTCGCGCTGGGCGGTCAAAATACATATTCGTCCGAGCGCCTCCAGCGCTTCCCCGGGAGTGACCGCGACTGCGACCGCGGTGAGGGCCTTTTGCACGGATTGCGGAATCCCCGACCAGTTCAACGATGCCCCGGAAGTTTGCAACCAGGCGATTCCGGTGGGCGCCAAGGGGTCTTTTGCCTCGGACAACAAATTTACGGCGGTGTCGGCCTCAAGATTCTCCAGCGCCGTGGCAAGGGCTTGGATGCCGGCACGATCCTTGAAGCGTCGGGCTTCAGTAAGATGAACCCAGGCGGCATGAAGGCCTGAATGCGGATTTCCCGCGACCCGCACCAGTTCCGCCAGAACATTGCCCTGGCCGACGCTTTCCAGTTGGTTCGGGTCACCCAGGAGGATCAGTCGGGCCTCGGGAGGTGTGGCTCCGAGCAGGGCCTGCCAGAGCAGCGCGTCCACCATCGAGCATTCATCGACGATCAGCACCTCGCATGGCAGCGGGTTGCCTTCGTTAAAACGGCATTTGCCAGTCGAGGGGTTGTAGCCGAGCAGGGAATGCAGGGTCGCGCTCCTTTTGGCCACCGACATGAGATCCTCAATGCGGCTTTGAAAATCCGGGGGCAGCGTTTCCACGGATCCGCCAACCGCTTTTTTCATGCGGTCAGCCGCCTTCCCGGTGGGCGCGATGAGGTGGATCTTGGAGGCGCTCACGCCCTGTTCGAGCAGCATCGCCAGAATTCTCGCCAGCGTATGGGTCTTGCCCGTGCCGGGCCCTCCGGTCACGAGCGTCAACATTTGCCGCAGAGCCAATTCAACGGCCTTCATTTGCCGGTCATTTTTCACAGCCTGGGGAAAGAGTTTTTCTAGAAGCCTGGGCTTGATTGCCAGGTCAAAGCCGCCTTCGAGCCGTCTGCCGAGACGCTTGGCTATTTCAAGTTCGGCTTTGTAATGCAGCCAGGACTGGAGGAAGACCGTTTTACCTTTGCTCACCAGCACCAACGGTCTCGGCGCCTGTGGTGCATCCTCGCCGGCGTTCACTGCGACGGTCGCATCGCCCCATTTCTGAATACCGATGTCGGACGTTACTTCCACCGCCGTGCTGCCACGCTTTTCAGCATCAAGGAGTTCTTCGACAAGCGGCACTCTCGTTTTGGGAAGGTTCCAGCGGCTCTTGAACCATTCGAGATCGGGCTGATACGAGGCAGTGGGACTCATGGAAGCGGAGTGTTAATTGCCGGCAAAAAAGAGACCGTCCAAGGCGTCGAGAAGGTTCGCGCCGGGATGAATGTGTAGAACTCCGTCGGACGTACCTGCTTGCACCGCGCGCAGAAAGACCAGCCATGCGCCAGCCAGCCTGGCATTGGGGGCCACCCTTTGTTGATACCGTCGCAGGGCGACCAGGTAGAGATGGGTCTGCAGCAGGTAATGGCTCTCCATGGCGCAGGTTAGCATGGAAGACGGAAGATAAGCATCCGGGTGGCTTCCGAGTTGGTTGGTCTTCCAGTCGATGACTCCCACGGCACCTTGGTGCAAGGCCAGCCGATCCATGAAGCCGTGCAACAAACCTTCCAGTTCGGGGAACGAAAGAAGCTCCAGCATGGTGGCGTAGGGCTGATGTTCAGGCGCGGCATGCCGGGCAAAAGCCTCAGCCAGCCGATGCGGGCTCAAGGTGTCTTTGATGGGCAGATGAAAATGCCACTCGGACGCCTCATGTGCGGGACAGGCTTCAGCGACCATGCACGCAAGCCCCGGAAGAATTGCGCCCCGAAGTTCCTTCAACATCAAAAAGACGCTCTCCTCCAAAGCGGGGGCGGATTTGTTTCGCGCCGGACGAAGATGATATTTTTGTAGGTGCCTACCCACAGCTTCCTGATCGGGTTCGTCACCGTCCCATCGTTGGAGCCAGTCGTGGATGGCGGTGCCCATGAGCATGCCACCGGGCGCGTTCAAGAAGGGATTGTGCGGCACAGCACCAGATGGCGGGGCCGAATCCTCCGGCTTGGCCAGAACGGACACGGGTTCCGGGTCCTTGGATCCGTGCGGGTTTTTCTCACGCGTCAGCGAGGAGAACGATGTCAGACTCCAAATACTCCCGATCGTTGGCGAGGGCAGTGCGCTGAGCGGTGCAAGATTGATAACCGTTTCCGGCCGCCAGCGAGCCCGGGTTTCTTCGGGCGGCGCGGTCTGGAGGATGAATTTGCCCTTAAGATTGGCCGCGATGGATTGAATTCCGGCGGCATGCCTGCCGCCTCGGCCAGGGGATTTTGCGCTTTGAGCCCAAGTCGGGAAATCCTCGGGCAATTTGACCTGGACCTTATCCTCCCGCAGCAACCAGTCGAGCGGGGAGGCGGCAATCTGACCTTTTGTGTTTCCCATTTCGCCCCCGTAGATCCAGAGGCGCACTTTTGCGCGGGTCATCGCCACGTAAGCCACGCGAAGGCGGTCCTCCACCCCGCATTGGGCGATAGCGGCATTGATGGTGGTATCCTCGGACAGATCCAGATTCACCAGCTTGTCTTTCCGGTCATCCTTGTTGCCGGCCAGAACGTGGATCCCATCGGGCTCCCGCGAGGACCAAAGAAACGGCGCAAAAACCAGATTGTATTCGAGTCCTTTGGCCTTGTGCATCGTCACGACCTGCACGGCATCGCGGTCGCTTTCCAACTGAATCTGGCGCTCTTCCGCGGCGCCCATGTTCGCGGCGCGTTCGATCTCCTGGGCGAGCCAGCGAAGCACAAGTTCGGGACGGTTGGCATGCTCCTGCGAGGCGGCCTGGAGCAGATCGATCAACTGGCGCAGGTTGGTCACGCGGCGTTCCCCCATGGCTGAGATGGCGATCCGCGCAGTAATGCTCTCTTCCCTGTCGATCAGAGCAATCGCGGCGGCGATCCCCTTTCGCTCCCATTCAGCCTGCCATCGGGAAAATTTGCGCAAGACGTCGTCATCCTTGACAGGATCTGAACGCAGATTCCCGATCGCCGCGCTATCATGGCCGAGCAGCCGTGTGGCCAACGCGGCATAACGCAACCCGGAGCGCCGGGGTTCGTTCATGGAGCGCAAAATGCAAAGCAGTTCTTTGGCTTCCTCGGTTCCCAGCACATCGGCTCCGCTGGCCACAATCGCCGGCACCCCGCGCTCTTTCAGGGAGGAGGCCGTCAGTTCCGCCTCGACATTGCTGTTAGTCAGAATCGCGAAATCCCTCGGTTCAATCTTGCGGGCGGCTTGGCCATCGATTCGCAGGGTGCCGGAGTTGAGCAACCGCACGATTTCGGAGGCCACTGTGGCGATGACGGCGGCTCGCCGTTTGCGGCTCGTGCGGTAGGCCTCCGAGTTGTCTTCAGGGACAATCCATGCCTCGACGCGAGCATCGCACGCTTTTCCATCGATCAGGAGTTGAGAGTCTTCCTTCCGGCCGGAGGTGGCGGGGTGGAACTCGAGACCATCCTTAAGCAGGGCATTCGGCCGCCGGAAAAAGGCGTTGACCGCATCAACCAGCGGCTGGGGCGAGCGGTAGGTCGTGGCCAGCGTGAAGATTTGACGGGCCTGGTTCCTGGCTTCGAGGTAGGTGTTCACATCAGCCCCGCGGAATCCATAAATCGCCTGCTTGGGATCGCCGATCATCACCAGACGGTGATCCTTCTGGGGCGACTCTTTCTCGAGCCCGATGAAGATGCTCCTGAAGATCTCGAACTGCTTCGGGTCGGTGTCCTGCGACTCGTCAATCAGAGCAACTTTGTATCGCTGCCGCAGACGCCCCGCCAGAGCTTCTTTCTTCGGAGAGCGCAGGGCGTTGCGCAGGGTCAAAATCAGGCCATCCTGGGTAATCTGGCGCTTGGCATGTAGCGCACATTGCACCTTTTGCCGGACCTTTAGGACACATTCGTTCTGCCAATCCCATTGCAGGCGATTGGCAAGGCCGCTGATTTCCTGGGCCAGCAACACCGCCGGCAGTTTTTCGGCTTCCGCCTTGCATTCCTTGCCCGCTTTGCCCTTTCCGGAAATATGCCCATCCAAGCCTGAAACCCATTTCAAAGCCCTCCCAAAAGCGGGCTCAGAAAAAACCTTCGCGTCCAGAGCGCGGAGATGAGTCTCCCGCGCCGCCGCATCGCCGCCTGATTTATTCCACGAACACACCCGCTGGATAAATGCGGCGAGCTCCCCGCGGATTTTCTCGGTGAATTGGCGGGGCGCGCTTTTGATCCGGTCAAGGGCTTGGTCAAAGGGTTTTGCTTCCGGCACGCTCTCGAAGACATCCCGCGAGAGCGCCATTTTTACCAACCCGCTATCTTTCTGGATGTCCCATCCCTGGTCGGCCGCAATCGTGGCCAGTAATCGGTCTGGCACGATCCTTTCCTGCCAAAGGTCGTAGAGGGCTTCCTCGATGAAATCATCGGCGCTGGTGATCACCTCCGGCATGGCGGGCAATCCGCAGAGCGTGCCTTCCGCCTGGATGGTCCGCTGGCAGAAGGAGTGGATGGTCGAAACATTGAGCCTGTCGATGTCGATCAGAGCCTGCCGCATGATTGCGCGGTGATCTTCGCCGGAAAATGTTTCCCGCAGCTTGTACACCCCTTGGTCGCAGCTTTGTTCATCAGGCTCGGCGGGTGCCGCCAGCTTTTCCAGAACGCGCCGGACACGATCCGATAACTCCCGCGCGGCATCATTGGTGAAGGTCACCAGCAGGATCTCGCCAAGACTCTCGACGGTTCCATCCAGCAACAGACGCGGGACGAGGTGGCTGATTGCGTAGGTTTTGCCGGTCCCTGCGCTGGCCTCAATGACCGATAGACCAGTCGGCAACTCGGACTTGACGAAATCTAATGGGGTTTGTTTGTCCATGGCTAAGCCGCCTAGGTTTCGGATGGGTGTTCCGGCTTAAACCAGGCGCGCAGCGTTCTCGCGATGTTGCGGGCCCATTGGTGCCATGCCTGCTGGTGCGCGAACGGGTCCTGATCCCGCCACGCGATTTGCGCCGCTGGCGAAAACCCCTCTCCTGCGGAGCTGTTATACTTGGTTGCTTCCCGGTTCCATTCATCGGATGCCACTTCGAAGGCTGTTTCATCCGGCGAGTCCCCCCACTCCTCAACGGCGTTGGCATAGGCATCGCTTGTTTTGGGCCCGTAGCAAAGGGGGCATGACTGCCCCTGCACAAATCCTTCGAGCAGATGGCCGAGCAATGCGCCGGCTTCCTGCAGATCATACGTTTTCAGAACCTCGGGTGATGCCGGATCCTCCTCGTCCAAGATGTAGGTTTGCAGGGACTCCCCGGCGCAGGCAGCGACGATGGCGTGAATCCAGACTGGCAGGTAGTCCTTGGCGTCTTTGAATTTTCCCGCCCGCCAGGCAAGCAGCCCCATGTCTCCTTCCGCTGTTCCGCGCAGGATATTCCCCGTGATCCGAACGGCTTGGTTGGTTACATTCACGGACAAATCCACAAACAAGGGATCCGTTTTCATTTCACGGATTTTTCTGCCAAGGGGTTCCGCGATCATCTGGAGCGAATTCCATGTAAGGTTTCCAAGCTCCGCATCGGGCAACCCGCGATCAGCCTGCATCTGGGCCTTGGTATAGGCCAGCGAGGGTGCATCCTCTGCGATGCCCTGAACGATAGCCGCCTTGACCGCCCATTTTTGTAGTCCGTCAAGCGAGAGGGGGGTGCGGTCGAGCGCCGCGTCGTCCCCCTCTTCAAACCCAAGCGCGATCCCGAGAGCGCGAAGAAAAGCTTTGGCGGGGTCTTTCCAGAAACCGATCAACTGCTCCACGGATATTTCCAGCTTCTCTTGGGTCCTCTGTCCCCTGCCGGCTGAATCCGGATCCCAGAATGGCGCGCGCGTCATGGGTTGGGTGCTGTCATTGAGGAAGGATTGCGCGACTCGAAGGCTGTTTGAATCGAATGAGGGGGGCAGCGATTCTTCCTGGCCTGGCCGGAAATAGCCTGCCGCAAAAGGCTGGAGTCGGTGCTCGACCACCAGTTTCACCTTCTCCCTCGAGGTGGCCTGAGTCACCCGCATCAACTCATCCACGCACGCGGAAAACGGTTCGGACTTCCCGGAGCGCACATTGCGGGTGCTGGCCGTGATGATGAGGCGATCGGTCGGGTTGAGCACCGCGTCGAGAAAAAGCTGGCGGTCGTCGATCCGGGCGTTGCGATCCCAAGCCCGCGGATCAAGGTGAAGCAGATCCCAGGCAGGAAGGCGGTTCTGCCTGGGGAATGCGCCGTCCTGCATCCCCACCATCGCCAGCACCCTGCAGGGAATATTTTGCAACTGCTTGAACCGGCCAAATGTGATGCGCCCGGACACGGAGGTTCGTCTTCCGGATTCCGCGCTCTCGGCTTGCAGCCAGTCAAAAACCGCCGCCGCCTCCACGGGTTCCGTGCAGTCGAGTTGGGCCAGATAATTCAAGGCATATTGGACCTCCAGCCGGGAGTCTTCGTCACCCGGGCTTGAGAGCAACTGATCGCAGGCCTCACTCAGTCGTCGGCTCCACTCGGCAGGGCTGGCTTCGCTGCTCCATTGGCGCAGGGTGATCGAGAGTTGCCAATGCCATTGGAGAAAAGCCTCCTTGAGATCCAAGTCGCCCCCCAGATCCCCGGCAACAGGCAGCACATAATCCTGCTTTGGGTATTGGGCGCCGACCTCCGGCCCGAACCATTTGCCCGCGATCATCCGATCTCGTGCGAAACGCCATGAACCCGTGGCCGGGGCGGAAGGATTTTCCCCATCGCCGAGTCCGCGGGTCAGGCCCGACTGATAGACCCAATCGCGCAAACGCTCCAGCCCCGCGGAGTCATCAGCTATCCCGAGGCAATCGCGCACAGCCCGCAGATGCAGAAGTTCAAGGAGCGCACTCGCTTCCTGGTTTCCCCCCGCCATGTCGAGTAGGGCCAGCAATCCCTCGGCCATTGAATCCTGTTCGGAGGGCGGCAATTCGGTGAGGCGAACAGGAATCGCCGGTGATTGATCCAGCACCGCCGCGACCAACGGCGCATAGGTTTCAAGGGAGGCCGTCGCGACGATCACCTCCTCGGGCTTGAGATCCTTGATCTCGCTGAAGGCCCTGAGAAGTTCGTCACGCAAAACCTCCATCTCCCGCCGAGGGCCGTAACAGGAATGCACCCGAAGACTGCAGTCATGGTCCGGTCCAGTATAGGATCGCGAAGGCTCTCGGAGCTGACGGATGTCGGCCTGAAGGCATCCAAGCAAGGAGGAGGGAAGCGCCGCATCTGCGGGTGTGTGGGTTTCCGGCCAGTGGGTGTAATTTTCATCCAGCTCGCCCAAGAGCAGGAAAGAGCCGACCGCATGGCGCCCCATCGAGACCAGTAGCGGATGTCCTTCGGGCATCTGCAACTCCTCGGGATCCTGCGCACGCACGGGGGGCGAACTGCGCAACTCTCCGAGATAGCCCACCGAAGGCAGCGCCAGATGCACCTGCACATCACCGGAAGCTGTTCCGAGCATGTGGAGAAGGCGCACCAGCAGCGGATCCAAAGCGCCGCTACCCACCACAAAGAGCCGGGGGAACGCCTCCTTTAATGACCTGAGAAAATCCTCGCTGCCGGCGAGTTTATCGAGCAGGAGCGCGGGGTGAGGCTGGGGCGTTTCACTCGACTGTATTTCCGACTGCACCTGCCTCCAAAGCTTTCGTTGCCAGGCTTCGTTTTCCTTGTCCGTGTTGGTCCAACTGTTTTTCGAGGCAGGCTTTGCCTGATTCCACTTGAGGATGATTTCGGGGCGAAAATGCCCGTATTGATCGAATTGGTCGGCCAGCAATCCTGCCAGTGCGAGGCGGTCTCTGGAGGATGGGTTGGTCACGCCAAGCTGCTCCGCGTAATCCTTAATATGCGGCAGAAGCCGCCATGTGAGATTTCGCCGCGACCAGGGATTCTCTCGCCGTTTGTCCCGGTCATTTGACAACGCCAGCGCGCGCTCAATAAACGCCTGCGGCATCATAAATTCCAAACCCATGCAAAGCCCTTGGCGTTTGGCAATCGCGACTTGAAGCCAGTCTGTAAACTGGAGGGAAGGAACGATGACCTGGATCGGTTTCAGCCCTGTGAGCACAGTGTCCAGGCCGTGAACGCTCCCGATCGCCTCAACCAATCCCTCAACGAGGGTTGTAAAATTCGGATGCGGATGAATAGAGGGAGCCTGCATTAGATCTCCTATTCCTCCGCCAGCATCGCTTGCGCGGCCCGGCGAATCATCCGCTTCAGTTCCACCGGCTCCAGCACCCGGGCGTGCCGGCCCCAGCTCAGCACCCAGCGCTCGACCTCCTCCAGGCTGCCCAGCGTCATGCTCAGCTCGCTCTCGCCACCGGGGAGCCGGTTGATCTTCTGCGACGGATGCCACTGCCGTTCGGCCACCAACTGGCTGGCGAAGGCGTCGAAACGGATGCGCACCCGGTGCCGGGCCTTGCCCTTGAAGACGCCAAAGCTGTCGCCCAGATGCTTGGCGATCGAGAAGTCCGCGGGGCGACGAAAGCGCATCTTGGTGTTCTTCACCGCCCGCATCCGGGGCAGGGCGAACGTCCGGAGTTGCTGCCGGGCCAGGTCGAAGCCGAAGAGATACCACTGATTTTCCACGCAACCCAAATGGTAGGGCTGCACCCGCCGCGCCTCGTGCCGGGCACCGCCGAGCTTCTTGTATTCAAAGTCCAGCTCGTGGGAGTCGAGGACCGCCCGGCTCACCGTCTCGAACATTTCCAGATCCGCCACGCTGGTGCCCAGCCCGCGGAACGAGATCGCCGAGTCCACGTCGCCCCACTGGAATTTGATCCGATCCTTGAGCCCCTCGGTGATCTTCTCGAAGGCGGTCCGCAAAGGTTTCTCGAAAGACGTGCCCCGGTATTGCTCCAGCGCTTTCTGCGCGACAAAGAGCGCGACGACTTCGCCCTCCGATACCTCGATGTTCGGGAAATGCGTGACGGGCTCCGTATAGACGAAGCCGAAATGAAGCTGGTCGTATTCGATGGGCAGGCCGAGCCGGTCGCGCATGAAGTCGATGTCGCGCTGGATCGTCTTCGTCGAGACCTCGAGTTCGTCGGCCAGCTTGCGGCAGTTTGGAAAATCCCCGGCGATCAGCTTGTGGTGCAGACGCATCATCCGCTCCAGCAGGGGGCGGGTGAACTGCGGGGAGCGGGGGAGGAAGACGGGGGACTTCAGACGCGGCATGTCTGACATGTGCCCAAAGCCCGAGGTGTTGGCAAGCGCCAAACGCGCCGCCGGGCCGATTGTCCCACTACCCGGTTTCATCGTCATCTCCCGCCAGCGCCGCGACCCGTTTGCGTGCCAGGCTGTCGTGGCCGACCAGTTCCTCGTAGTTCGCGAAGTGCTGGGCCGCCTCCTCCTGCCGGCCCAGCTTCATGCAGGCGCAACTGCGGATGAAGTGGACCCAAGGATCATCGTCGAGTTCGGCGGATTGCAGGACGTCGAGCGCCTCCTCCGGTTGGTCGAGTTCGCACAGACATTCCGCCTCCAAAGCCGCCTTGCGCGACGGGGGAACCTGGGAATCATCCACCTGCGGCAAGACCTCCCGGGCTTCGCGATACCGGCCCAGCGCGATGGTGGCCCGGAGCCGGGCAGCAACCACCTTGGCCGGCAGTCCGGGGTCATCCGCCGCCAGTTCCCTCATCCGTTTTGAATTGAGCATCCGCAGATTCCTTTCCCACAGCGCTAGCCAGCGCGTCACACAGCAGTAAAAAATGCAGTGGTCGTTCATCGATTCCTCCGATTCCTCCAGATCCCGGAGCGCGGTGCGCGGAGCCGTCAGGGCACCTCGAAGCTTTTCGTCCCCCTCGGCATCCTGTTCGAGTTGCAGCAGTTCAACGCCATCGATGAGGTGGGGAAACCACAGCTTCAATCCCGTGATGGCTTTCCTGACCTCCAGGCAAAAGTCCTCCAGCTCATAGCGGACCCCGGCGGCATCGCCGGAGAGCACATTGCGATTCGCGGAGACCAGCAAATCGCCCGCTCGGGCAGCGTCCCCGTCGTAGGCCAGCGCCAGCGTGTTGCAGGAGCGATTCTGGCCCAGCCAGCGCAGCGCCCGGCCATAGCCGCTCTTCACCTGGCCCAGCCGCGCATTCAGACTCAGGACGGCACCCAAGGCGGTATTGGGCACGATCTCCGCCCGGCAATTGGTGCCATGGATTTCAAACCGGTAGGCCACCAGCCCGTTCCCGGGGTCCGGGGCCTCCGCGACCTGAACCTCATCGCCGAATTTGTCCACTAGGGCCGAGAGCAGATACTCATGCAGTTCACCCACCAGTGCCACGGCGGGATGCGCTTCGATTGCGGCTGGTTCCTCCTCTTCGGGACGGGTGTTCACGATTGCCCCTCCTCTTCCGCCGGCGTCAAAACCGCCGGGGGCGCGACAAAGAAGCGCTCACGCAATTCCGTGGCCACCGCAGTGGAAGCCTCCGCCAGTTCCATGACCCCGCGCACCACGGCCTCGACATCGACGGTCTGCGCGAATTCGCCCGCCCAGAAAAGCTCGGCAGCTCCATCCTCACGGACTTCGAGTATCGGAGTCGGCCGGTCGGCATTCACGGCAGCGACAAACTGCTGAAGGTCGCCGTCCGTCGCCTCGCACATTCCAAGCGTGAGCTGGAATTCGACACGAAAACCTCCTGATGCCGACCGCTGGATCACGATCGGCATGGCTCCCTCCGTCAGCGGGATCCACAACTGTCCGGCCTGAAAATGCACGGGGATGTCCCGGTGATGGAGTGCGGCTTCCACACGGAGGCGCTGGCGAATGAGGCCGTCATCCCGGGTGGGCGCAAGAGAGGTTTCAGAAATCATAAACTTGGACCCACTTTAGCACGCCACTGGGACAACGGCTGTCCGTGGTTGGACTTTTCCACAGAGGAGCAGCGATTTTTCGCAAAAAGATGAGAGGACGCACTTTCATGGAGCGCGGTAGTTTTTTTGGCGGCATCAGAAAAAATCATGGGTGGGACAGCGGTTGTCCCCGGAGCCGTGCTCAACTGCGCGTGCGGCTGGAAAGCCGGCTCCGGGATGGAAGTGATGGACCAAGGGTCAGCGTGGCCCGGAGCCGGTTTTGCGTGGCCGCATAGATCAAAGACAACAACCATGAAAAGCCTGCTTCACAAAATCACTGCCCTGATTCCATCGAGATTTCACAGGAATCGCGAACTCTGGACGCAAGCGGAATTTCAGTTCCCGCGTGCTGTCCGCAATAAGAAGAGGGGTAGGACCGTGGTTGGCCGATCTGCCCGCGCATTCTACCCGCATGAACACAATTCTGCTTCCACCTGAACCGGCCGTAACAACCGCCCCAACATCCCACCAACGAACAACAGACCTCAACAAAGTCCTCTTTCCCGTGGAGATGCGACCCCTGCATTTCCTGGGAGACGACGATCAACCGGTAATCCTCGGCAGTCATCGCGCCGTGATCAATACGGACACGGGAGATCACCTCGGCGTGGTCGGCTCAGGCTATCGCCTGGTCACCAACGAAGAGGCGCTCAGGTTTGCCCGCCAGTGTGCCTCGGAATTGTTCGGCGCGGCCCACGCCAACCTCGAGGTTTTTAACATCTACGCTCCGCAGCGGGCAAATTTCTGCCGCGTCGACCTGATCCACAAGGGATATGAGGTGAACGTGTTTCGGCAGGAGGTTTATCTGCCATTCCTGCGCCTGACCAACAGCTACAATGCCAGCCGGGCACTTCGATTCGACATCGGCTACTGCCGCAAGCTCTGCCTCAACGGCGTCATCTTCGAGTCCGAGGTCATCGAATTCCGGTTTCCGCACTCACGGGAGCGCATCGGCGAAACGCTGAGCTTCAAGCTCGGAAAGGAGCGCATGGAGGCGGTCAGGAAAACGTTCGGCGCACAAGCGGAGCGCTTGCTTTTGTATGGGGTCGATAAGGACTCGGCGCTACCACTGTTTTTCAAAGCGATGAATCTGCCGTTGCCGAAGTCGCCGGACGATTACCGCGACCGGGCGGTGGAACTTTTCAAGCCGCTCAAAACGACCGCAGAGTCCCTCGTGAAAACATACAAGGACGAGATGGGCGCAAATGCCTACGCGCTCTTCAATGCGCTCACGGATTTTGCATCGCGCCCGCCGGGCCTGCGCGACTTCCGCCGCGCCGAGCATTCCATGCAGATGCAGGCCGGTCGGTGGCTGCGGGAGTTCGATGAGCTGCTCCAAAAGAACCCGAAACCGAATCTCACGGAGTATCTCGGTGAATACGGCAAAGTCGCCGATTGGAACTGAAACGAACCAGCAACCCCTATGATGCCAGGCCCACCACGAATCCTCAAAACTCCGCTCCTCGGCACCCTTGTGAAGATCAGCACAATCCGCTCGGGCAACACGTGCGGCTCACGGTATTGGACGGACGGCAAACGAGAGGCACCAATGCTTCCCGATGAGCCGTGGTTGCGCCGACAACCAGAAACAGACGAGCTTTTCTGGACGGACGAGTGCGACGAAGTAGATGAAGATTCAGAATGGGAGGACTCGGAGAATTACCGCGACGTGCCGTATGCTGAACCTCCGTCCGCGGACGACTATCGTCGCGCGCTGGATTCCGGTCTGGCTTACACGCCAGAAAAGCAACGGTATGTGTTGATGCGATTTTGGTGGGCGGCGAACGATCCCGTCAGGCATGGAGAAGCCAGCACGTCATTGCCGCCGGACTTTCACGAGCGCCTCACGCAGTTGCGCGCGCTGCTTGATACGACCGATCCCAACCAACGCCTGATGTCGGCAGAAGCGGCCCGGCAGCTAGGTGACTTTGCCAAGGCGAAAGAATTGATGAACTTCCAGTTTCCGGAAGGCTATTCGCGCGCCGTTGCCCTTATCTCGGAAATGATCGGCAAGGGAGATTCCGCGCTCCACGAGATCACCGCGTAGCCGGATTCAATCACGAGAGCTGTCTGGCTTCGTCCATAAGCGGATGATCGAAGGCCGTGGCGTAGGCGTCGAGGGTCCGGGCTTGGAGGTGGAGCTGGCGGCCTGTCTTGCGCCAATTGGAAACGGCGGCGAAGACTTCGTGCAGGATGGCCTTTGCCGCGGTGGCTTTGAGACCGAAGCGCGGCGCGGCAGCCAACGCGGCGGCGATGGTGGGTTCCTCCTGTTCCTCGGTGATCGGTGTCTTGGGCGTCTGCGTACGGTCGATTTCGGGCACGGGGTTGAGGTCGTAGGCGGGCGAGAGCGCCCAGCGGCCCGGCTCGCGCATCAGGAAGCCGTGGTTGCGGAGGTGATCGTCGTAGTTGCTGGCGAGGAGCGAAAAGACCAGGCGGCGCCAGAGTTCGCGCAGATCACCGGCGGTGTCGTGGCCGAATTGGCGGATGCCGTCCGCGAGCAGCGTGTAGGCTCCGGGTTCACCTGGCGCGAGACCCAGCAGGCTGTGGGCGGAAAGGAACGGGATGCGTCGCACGCCGTCGCGGTCGAAGCGGGTGATGACCGAGACGCCTTTACCTTTCACGTCCGCAAGCTGATGCCCGGGCACCTGAACGCCCGCCTCCTTGGCGAGGGTGAGGGCGAGGATTTCGCCGGCGGCGATGTCGCGCACGTCGTCGGGCGTGGGGAACTTGGCGATGGCGAGCTGACCGTCGAGAAGGGCGACCGCGGACTTGGGTCGTGCGCCGCCGAGAGGGGAGCCCTGGCCAAGAAGGAAGCGCAGGTCCTGAGCCGTCTCGGTTTCGCCGTGGACGGCGTTGGCGGCGTTCAGCAGCGCCGCGAGTTGTACGACCGGCGGGATTTTTCCACCACCGGCGGCGAGGAACGAGCCGTCGGCATCCGCGCGAAAGCGGAGCGCGCCGATGCGGGAGGCGTCGTCGAGAGCGAGCACGTAGTCGAGATCCTGATACGGTTTGCGGTCGAGGACGTGCTTTCGCACCGCGCGCTCGATCAGCATCCGGCCCCAGCGATCCGGTCCGCAGTCCTGCATCGCACCGAAGAGCGCCGCGCTGTGGTGCGGGCCGGCGCGCAGCGGAAGCGACGTCGGGTCGATGGCGAAAGCGCCCGCCCGCCCAAGCCACGCGGCGGTGTATTCAAATGACACGGCGGCACTCCGCTCCGAGGTATGAAGGCGTCCGACCAGGTGAGTCTCACCCTCCCACTCGATGTGAATTTCCACGCTCATGGTCGGGTGCGGCGGATGCGTTTGGGCAGGCGGCGTTCATCCAAGCTGAGCGCCAGCGCATCGGTCGCGGGCGCGGCGAGATTGGCGAGCCGATCGTGCAACTGGAGCACGAACGCGGCGGTCGCGAGCGTGCCTACGGCCACGGATGGGTCGCCCCGCTCCATCCGCCAGAGCGTGTCGCGGCTCACGAAAATTCGCTCCGCCATATCGACTGTGGAGATGCCGCGCTTGCGACGCGCGAGCGCGAGGTCGCGGCCCAGTTTGCGGAGCGCTTGGGCGGCTGGCAGCGGAATGGATGTGACTTGCGGCATGGCGGAGAATGTCCGCTGCAACAGTCATTCCGTCAAGAAACGTCTGCCATAACAGACACTAAAGACTCCACACCGCCACACAGCAAAGAAGAGACCGGGGATAGCTGGGTGGTCGCGACCCGACTCGCTCGGCCTCCTTATGCCATACCGTTGGCGAGGTGTCCGAACGAACGGAACCGCTGTAATCCGAACTGCACCCCAAGGGGGTGATCCGCCGCACCATGGCCACGGAGCGAAACTTTCGTCCGTGGTTCTCGGTCAACCCGCGCCAGGCCGGAGAAGTCTTCCGTGCGGCGTTCGATGCCTTCTGCCTACGCTGGAACCTCTACGGCATGCAGAACGATGAACCACTCCTGCTCAAGCTCGCGGTCAACATCACCCCATTCGGAACGATGATCCACATCCGTCCTATTGGTCTTTAGACCCAAAGCGCGACATCCGCTGGGACGCCATCTCCGCCGTGCGTTCAACAGTCCGTTCTGGCCACATGTCCTTCGCTTAAATGAATTGAGCCAGCAACGATTGCTCTACCGCCTCGCGCTCGGTCAGCCGCACCAACAGGATTTCATCGAAAGCGTTTCCAAGCTTCCACCCGACGGACGCGATCAATTCGCACTGCGCCTATCGGCTTGGCGCGCGAAGTAATCGAGCCTTGCGGCGAGGGTTAGTTAGGTCCGTCCCGAGTCGTTTTCGTATTGGAAGAAATTGGAAACTGAAATCGCCGAACCTTGCCGAAATTTACTTGAATCGT
>CAXNHR010000043.1:0-16455 GCA_964202135.1 Luteolibacter sp.
TACGCCACACCATCGAGGAAACCGGATTCTCCATCCCATCCGCCGAGGACCCCGAAAACGTCAAACAAACCCTCGCAGATCCTTTCAACTCGATCAGCAGCGGTGGCAAATCCAGCACCTTCATCAAACAGGAAAACACCTGGCGGGCCGAGCCTCCCGGCGACTTCCGCAGCGCCTCACTCGCGCAGGATCTTTCCCCGTTTTTCGATGCATTGTTGGTCGAAAACGCGCTTGCCCCGCGCCCTCTTTGGTTATCCAACAAAAAACGCTTCAAGCCCGGCGACCAACTCACCGTCGCCGGCGATTCCCTGCCCATGCTGGTGACCGGCGACGCAAGCGGCTCCATCAAGCTGACACTCGAATCCTTCGATGCCGTCGATGGCCATCCCTGCGCCGTCTTCTCCGTCACCGGCGATTACAGCCGCAAATCATTCCCGGATTTCGAAGGCATCTTCACCGACGAGGAAGTCACCATCGAATCCGGCAAACTCTGGCTCTCGCTGATCCATCCCCTCATCCTGCGCGAGGAACTCGAAACCGTGCAAACCATCAAGTCCGGCCCCGGCGGCTCCCAAAGTACCCGCGGCCAAGGCTCCATCCAACTCTCCGTGAACCGAAGCTGGAAACCGTTGTGACAAGCAAGGTGGTTGCGCGCTGTTGAACGAGTATGACTGCGCCGGAGTAAAGCCTTCCTCCTTATTCTGTGGACAGGTTGTCCCCGAGACGGGCTGGAAAAAACTGTTCCAACCACCATCAACCGTGCGCGGCGTTAGATTTTCTTCGGCATGGCAGTCCATGCGCCTTTCTTCGAGTTGCTCTTGAGGCAGGTCTCGATGAAGGCGATGCCGGTCCAGCCGTCTTCGACAGTGGCGTATTTGCTGCCATCGCTGTTGAACTTCTTGCCGGCTTTCCATTTGCGGACATCGGCCTCGAAGCAGCGGTGCAGGCGGCCGAAGGCATCGTGGAAGGCCTCGGGGTGGCCGGCGGGGATCGTCGGCTCGGCCATCAGGTCGGCGGGGATGTTTTTCGGCAGGAAGCCATCGCCGGGAGAGACCGCGCCGCGCCAGTAAACGCGGTCCGGCTGGTCGGGCAGGTGGATGGTGAGTTTTTCAGGGTCCTCCTGTTTCCAGACGAGTGTGCCCTTGGTGCCGGCGATGACGATGCCGAGGTCGTTCTTGTGGCCGATGCAGATTTGCGAGGCGCGGACGAGAGCCTTGCCGCCGTTGGAGAGCTTGCAGTAAATGGTGAAGTGGTCGTCGAGCATGCGGCCCTGGACGAAGGTTTCCATCTGAGCGGAAACCTCGGTGACGTCGAGGCCGGTGACGTAGCGGAGCTGCATCAGGGCGTGGGTGCCGATGTCGCCACCGCATCCGGAACCACCGGCGCGCTTGGGATCGACGCGCCATGCGGCCTGTTGCTGGCCGGTGGCTTCCAGCTTCGAGGCGAGCCATCCCTGGATGTAATAACTGTCCACCCAGCGGACTTCGCCGAGCAGCCCGCTTTGCACAATGTAGCGGCTGAGGCGGCTGGTCCAGTGGCCGAGATAGGTGTGGGCCAGGGCGAAGGGCACGTTAAGCTTGCGCGAGGTTTTGACCAGATCGGCGGCCTCCTTGAGGTTGAGGCAGAGCGGTTTCTCGCAGAACACGGCGATGCCGGCCTTCATGGCCTTCATCGCGGGATCGTAGTGCACGAAGTTCGGAGTGACGATGAGGATGTAGTCGAGTTTCTCATCTGCCGGCGCGGTGGCGTTGGCGGCGATCATTTCATCATAGGAACCGTAGCCCTTGATCGGGTAGGGCCAGTTTTTCGCTTCATCGAGAGCGACCTTGGGATCAGGGAAAAGAGCGCCTGCGACCACGCGGCGGGTGCCGTCCATGTGGATGGCCTTCTGGTGGGGTTGGACGATGAAGGCTCCTTTGCCGCCGCCGACGAGGCCGATGTTGAGGGGTTTGTTGGACATGGTGTGTTTCAGGTTTGTGGGTTGGTAAATTATCTCATTCGAGGCCGGTCCACTGGCCGAAGTTGCGGAATTTCGCGTAGCGTTCCTCGAGAAGTTGCGGGACCGGCTTGGCGGCAAGCACGCCCAGATGGCGCATGACCACCTCGCGGAAGGCGGCGGCGGTGGCCTGGTGATCGTGGTGGGCTCCGCCGATGGGCTCGGCGATCACGTCATCGATGAGGTTGAGTTTTTTGAGATCCGGCGCGACGAGTTTCATGGCCTCGGCCGCCTCGGGTGCGTGCTTGCGGTGTTTCCAAAGAATGGCCGCGCAGCCTTCCGGGCTGATGACCGAGTAGTAGGCGTTTTCCAGCATGATGACCCGGTCCGCCACGCCGATGCCAAGGGCTCCGCCGGATCCACCCTCGCCGAGAACCACGGCGATGACCGGCACTTTGAGCAGCATCATTTCGCGCAGGTTGTAGGCGATGGCCTCGGCGATGTTGCGCTCCTCCGCGCCGATGCCGGGAAAAGCGCCGGGGGTATCGATGAGGGTGATGACGGGCAGGCCGAATTTTTCCGCGAGCTTCATCAAGCGCATCGCCTTGCGGTAGCCTTCAGGATGGGCGCTGCCGAAATTGCGTTTGAGGTTTTCCTTGGTGTCCCTGCCCTTCTGGTGGCCGATCACCACCACCCGCTGGCCGCCGATGCGGGCGAAGCCGCCGGGCATCGAGGCATCGTCGCCAATGTGGCGGTCGCCATGCAGCTCGCAGAAGTCGGTGAACGCGAGTGAGACGTAATCGAGCATGAATGGACGGCTGGTGTGACGGGCGATCTGCACGCGCTGCCAAGGGGTGAGGTTTTCGTAAATTCCCGCCCGGGTTTCGGCGAGTTTGGCCTCCATCATGGAAATTTCATCGGACATGTCGATGTTTTGAGAACCCGACTTTGCCCTGAGTTTTTCGAGTTCGCGTTCGAGCTCTGCGGCGGGTTTTTCGAATTCGAGGAGCTGCATGGCAGGAGTTTCAAGATTCGGCTGGCGGGATGCAAGACGGGAATCGCCGCGCCTTCAGGCTTCCACCAGGCGCGGCATCCTTCGCAGTTCGGAAACGCTGATCGCGCCCCGGAAGCGATCAATACTGGTAGTTCAGATAGAAATTGAACTGCCCGCCTTTGTCGGCCTCATCATCCGGGGATGAAACGGGGATCGCGTAGTCGAGGGCCAGAGGCATCGGGCTGATCGGCAGCTTGAGGCGGATGCCCACGCCGACATCGCTGTAAAGATCGCTCGGGCTGGGATCCCAACTGTCGGCATTGACGAAACCGGTGTCATAAAAGACAGCCGCACGCACGGTTTCGATGATCGGAATGGTGTATTCCATGGTCATGTAGGCGAGCGAATTGCCGCCGTAAACTTCTTCCGTATAGCCGGTGTCTCGCGGGCCGACATCGCGGAACTCGAAGCCGCGAAGCGTGCGGCCGCCACCAAGGAACATGCGCTCGAAGATCGGAATCTCGCCGCTGCCATCGACAAAGGCGAGCTCGCCATTCACTGAGAAAATCGAATCCCATTTCAAGTTCCAGTATTTCTGACCTTGTGCGGAGAAGGTAATGGTTTCGACGTCCCCGCCGAGACCGGCGTAGGTGAGCCCGAGATCCACCTTGTGGCCGCTGCGCGGCTGGATCGTGCTGTCGCGGTTGTCATAAACCCAGTTGACCGCCAGGGCACTGCGCAGGAAGTCGCCGCCGATCTCCTCTTCAGACAGGAAGGAGTTGGCCCCGTTTTTCTGGTCACCGGGGACATTGCCCGCATTCACCAAATTGCCGACGAATGTATCATTTGAATCCACTTCCGATTCGATATTCACGTTCTCCAGGCGGTATTCACCGCGGATGTAGCTTTTCGCGCCGAGCGGCTTGCGCAATGAGATCGCGGCACCCGCGTTGGTTTGTTCGTAGTAGTCGCTGAAGTAGGTGGACTGCTTGTAGAAAAGCTCGCCGCCGAGCGCGAGCTGGCGATCGAGGAACCATGGCTCTACGAGCGAAATGCTGGCCTCGGAACGCTCGGAACCGGCGCGCAGGTTCATCGCGAAACGCTGGCCGCCGCCGGTAAAATTCCACGGGTTGAACAAATCGAAGTTCGATTGTTCAAGGGTGAGGAAGCCCACGACGCTGTCGATCGAGCTGAAGCCGATCCCCACGCCGACAGAACCGGTCGCGCGCTCCTCGACAAGAATGTTCGCATCGCGGTAGCCGGCACCGCCGGGGGAGCTGGTAGCCTGGACATCGCTGAAATACTGGAGGTTTTCAAGACGGGCCTTGGTGGTTTCGAGCTCCACGGTGTTGAAGAAATCACCAGGCTGGAGCGGAATTTCGCGGCGGATCACCTTGTCCTTGGTCTTGGTGTTGCCGGCGATGTTGACGCGGCCGACGCGGTAGCGCGAGCCTTCGGTGATGCGATAGATGATGGTCACGCGGTTTGGCCCGGCATCACGAATGTCCGGATTGACCGTGGCATCGGCATAACCACGGGATCCGTAGTAGCTGCGGATCATGGTGATGTCATCGCGCATTTTTTTGGAGTTGTAGGGGTCGTTGCCGTTGAGGGTGAGCGCCGGGTAGAGGTCCTCGGGCTTGAAGACGGTCATTTTGCCGAAGCCGACACCGGCCACGGTGTATTTGTCGCCCTCGTTGATGGGGATGACCAGATCCACCCGGCCGTCCTTGACGGGTTCGCGGCGCATGCCCGGGCTGCTTACGCGCAGGTATCCCTTGCTGCGGTAGAAATCGAGAACTGCATCCAGATCCTCATCGAGTTTGTCGGACTCGATGCGGCCGGACTTGGTGAGCCATGAGAGCCAGCCCTTGGGCTTGGTTTTCATTTCCTTGCGAAGTTCGTTGTCGGTGAAGACGGTGTTGCCTTCGAAGCGGATCTTGCGGATCTCGTTCTTGGCACCTTCGTCGATCACGAAAATCAGATCCGCCACCCCCTCATTTCCGCCCTCCTGGATGCGGTGGGAAACGCTGACGTCGGCGTAGCCGTGTCCGAGATAATATTTCTCAATGTTGCGGCGGGCTTCGAGGATCTCCGCATCGCTCATCACTCCGCGCGGTTTGAGTTTGGTTTCCTTTGCCAACTTCTGATCGGAAAAGACCGTGTTGCCCACAAATCCCACACCACCGCGCATCGGGCGGGTGGTCACCTCGGCGATGAGGTTCACGCTGTTATCACCCACCGGCTCGGCAAGGAAACGGACGTCATCGACAAATCCGGACTCGTAAAGCGCGGCGATGTCCTTGTCCAGGTTCTCCGCTCGATAGGGAGAACCGGCCTTCGATGTCATCTGGTTGCGCAGCACCTCTTCATTCACGGTCTTGGGACCGCGGTAGCGGATAGTGATCTCCGAGATGTTTTTTCCCTCGAAGTCTTGCGCGTGAAGATTGCCGGAGAGCGCGAGAATGGCGATCGAGGTGAGGGCGAGGAGTTGCCCCATGCAGCGAGGCACGAGGTGGCGGGGAAGTGAACGGATGCGCATGCGGTTGGTAGGGATGGGCGTATGAAGCATGGCCGGGGCCTCCGCCGTCAAGGTCAATAGCTGGTTTTCCTTACTTTTCCTTATCATTTCGCCGGCTTCACCGAATTTCTTGCCCCCTGCCCTCCCGTCCCCTACACCCCGCGCGTGCTCACGATCAAAAAGCTTACCAAGACCCTCGGCGGCCGAACCCTGCTGCGCGAGGCGGAGATGTCCATCAACTGGGGCGAGCGCGTCGCGCTCGTCGGCCCGAACGGCGCCGGCAAGTCCACGCTCTTCCGCATGATCCTCGACGAGGACAGCCCGGACGAAGGCACCATCGAGCGCGACGAATACGCCATCACCGGATACCTGCCGCAGGAGGCGGGCGAACCGACCGATGAAACGATCATCGAGATCGCCATGGGCATCACCCCGGAAATGATCGGCATCCTGCGCACGATGCGCGAATACGAGGCCAAGGGCGATCACTCGCATCCGGACTTCGCCAAGGCCCAGGACCAGTTCAACCACCTCAACGGCTACCAACTTGAACCCAAGGCCAAGAAGATCCTCGCCGGCCTCGGCTTCAAGCAGGCCGACTTCCACAAGCCCGCGCGCACGTTTTCCGGCGGCTGGGTGATGCGCGCCCACCTCGCCCAGCTCCTCGTCATGGAGCCGGACCTGCTCATGCTCGACGAGCCGACCAACCACCTCGACCTGCTCTCGTTGCTCTGGCTCCAGCGATACCTGCTCAACTACTCCGGCGCCATCCTGATGATTTCGCACGACCGCGACTTCATGGACTCGATCATCGAGACCGTCGTCGAGATTGATCCCGACGCAGCCAAACTCATTTCCTACACCGGGAACTACAGCGCCTTCCTGCAACAGCGCGATGCCCGCTTCGATCAGCAGACCGCCGCATACCGCGCCCAGCAGAAGGAAATCGAAGGCCACCAGGAATTCATCGACCGCTTCCGCCAGATCGGCTCCAAAGCCGCGCAGGTGCAGAGTCGCATCAAGTTTCTTGAAAAACTCGAACGCGTCGAAAAACCGCGCGCCCCGCGCAAGCCGTTCAAGTTCACCTTCCCGCAGCCGCCGCGGTCCAACCAGAAAGTCATGGAGCTCACCAAGGTCGGCCAGTCCTATGGTGACAAGCGCATCTACAAGGACCTCGATCTCACCATCGAACGCGGCGACCGCATCGTGCTCGTCGGTCCCAACGGCGCGGGCAAATCAACATTGCTCAAAATCCTCGCCGGACTTCTCCCCATCGATTCCGGCAAACGCGAACCCGGCTACGCCACCAAGCTCGGCTACTACTCGCAGCACCGCCTCGAAACACTCAACGAGAACAACACGGTGTTGGAGGAAGTCATGGGTTGCTGCCCGACGCTGCGCGATGAGGACGCGCGTTCGATTCTCGGCACATTTCTCTTCCGCCGCGCCGATGTCGAGAAACGCTGCGGCATTCTATCAGGTGGCGAGAAATCCCGGCTCAACCTCGTGAAGTTCCTCGTCGATCCGCCGAACCTGCTGTTGATGGACGAGCCGACCACCCATCTGGACATCCTTTCCATCGACTCGCTGGTCAACGCGCTCAAAGCCTACGAAGGCACGCTCGTCTTCATTTCCCACGACGTGCACTTCATCCGCACGCTGGCTGAAACCACGCTGCACATCACCCGCGCCGCCGATGACTCATCCGCCGTGCTCACACGCTACACCGGCGGTTATGATTACTTCCTCGAAAAGAGCGGCCTCAACGACGACCGCGGCGCGGTGACGGCCTAAGGGTCGGCAACACTCTTGTCGTCCCGATCTACAAAACATTGCACTTTCTGCAATGTTTTGTAGAGTTCCTGCATGCAGCCACTAAAACAGCTTTCCGAAACGCTCCGCTCGCTGGCGGGTCCGGAGCATTGCGTGTTCGCGGCGGCGGATCTGGCGGCGGCGGTGCCGGAGTGCGGCCAGTTGGCGGTGCTTCTATCGCGGGCAACCAAGGCGGGTTTGCTGAAGCGGGTCTGTCGGGGAATCTATTTCTATCCGGTGCCGGGTTATCCGGCTGGAAGCCTGCTGTTTCACGCGGCGGCTCGGCTCAGGGCGGGTGAGTTCAATTACATCAGCCTGGAAACGGCGTTAAGCGATGCGGGCGTGATCTCGCAGGTACCGATAAATTGGATCAGCCTGATGACTACCGGGCGCAGCCATGTGGTGGACTGCGGCGATTACGGCCACATCGAATTCGTTCACACGACGCAGCGTCCGGAAGACATCCGCGGCGAGCTGACTTATGACGCGGAGCGGCATTTGTGGCGGGCCTCGGTGCGGCAGGCACTGCGCGACCTGAAGGCGACGCGCCGGAGCATGGAACTCGTGGATATGGAGGTGGCGCGTGAGTCTGTTTGACCAACTCGTGGACGAGGCGCTGAAATCCCGCGCCGACCTCAGCACCCTGCGTCCCGTAGTGGAAAAGGAGCTGCTGCACCACGACATCCTGCGCGAACTCGCGGAGGCGGGATTGTTGGCCGGCCTCACCTTCATCGGCGGAACCTGCCTGCGCGCCTGTTATGGCTCCGCTCGACTGAGTGAGGATCTCGATTTCACCGGTGGAAGCGGTTTCCGGCGCGATGATCTAACAAAACTCGCCGGGATTCTCACCACACGGTTGCAAACCCGCTACGGCCTGCCGGTGAGCGTGAGCGAACCGGTGCAAACCGGCGGCAAGGTTTCCACCTGGAAGCTCACCATCGAAACACGCCCCGGCCAAAGGCATCTTCCCGCGCAACGCATCCACCTCGACATCTGCGCCATCCCCAGCCACGACCCGCGCCCGATGATGCTGCGCAACCCCTACGGAGTGGATCTCGGCACCTCCGGCCTCATTCTTCAAGCCCAGAGCCGTGAGGAAATCCTCGCCGACAAGATCATCGCGCTGGCCTTCCGCGAGAACCGCATCAAGAACCGCGACCTGTGGGACATCGCCTGGCTCGTCCAGCAAGGCATCGAACTGCCCGGGAAATCGATCCCACTCAAGGTGCGCGATCACCAACGGCAGGACGCGGAGTTTGTCGAATTGCTTCGCATCCGATTGCAAGACCTCAAGAACTTGTCGGAAATGCGGGACGATTTCGTGAAGGAAATGCGCCGCTTTCTGCCTGCCGCCATGGTTCGCGAAACGGTGGAAAAGGAAAACTATTGGGTCTATCTGGTCCAAGTCATCGACGAGCAAGCGAAGCGGGCGATCAGAGCCTTGAAGTGAGCGAGCCTCTCACTTGATCACACCTTGTCTAATTTCCTCCGCATATCTTCCGAACACACCCAGAAGCTACCGAAGCGACAAACCATGCCATGAGACCCTCTTTGTTTTATCACCTGAGATTCCCGTGTCCCTGCATCGCGCTACCCGCCACCCTGATGACCGGGATCTTGTCCGCCGATGATCTGGACGACCTGCTCGCGCCCTCGGGTGCCGACGTAAAGCTCGTCGAGTTAAGCAAGGAGAAGGTGGACAACATGGTCAAAGCCAAGGCCGAGCACGTCGGCATCCTGCGTGAGGTGGAAATCCTTCTGGGAGAACCAGCCAGTCTCAGCACTGTGCAAAAAGGCCGGTTGGCGAACCTGCACACCACGGCTCAAACAGCGCTCGAACTTCTCAAACAGGTCGCCCCATAAACACCGGGAGATTGCAAAATCAGGCAGGACTGTAGTGGTCTGATTTGTCATCCGGAGAAGAACTTCAATGCACAATGCCATGCGGAAAACCTGACCGGAGCGCCGCCTGCCGCCAAGCACACACTCACATGCCGTAAAGTTGATTTTGGCGAATGAAGCGCTGGGATGGTTGCGGCGTCTCGCCGCAACCACGTCCATGCACGCGGTCCGTCACTTTGAATCTTACGGGACACCAGCCATAAAATGAGGAAAGAAAAAAAACACCGGCCCGCATGCACGGACCGGTGTTTTGCTGAAGACCGCGTTTTGCGCAACCGCCCGCTCAAGGCAGCAGGTTGATGGCGCGGGATTGCTTGATCGCGTTGGTGATCTTGCGGTGGAGCTTGGCGGAGACGCCGGTGACCCGGCGCGGCAGGATCTTGCCGGTTTCCGAAGTGAACTTGGTCAAAAGTTCCGGGTTGGTGGGAATCACCTGATCCGCAGGAATGTCATGCCGCCGACGCGGCATCATTCGGTTGGCCTTGCGGAAGTTGATACGACGTTGAACTGTTTTTGGTTCGGACATGGGAAAAATCAGCGGAGTTCGCGGTGAAGGGTGCGGCGCTTGAGGAAAGGATTGAATTTCACTTTCTCAAGACGTCCGGGTGTGCGGAGGCTCTTCTTGTTGCGGGTGGTCACGTAACGCGAAGTCGGCTGGCCCTCGGCTTTCGCCTCGGTGCATTCTAGGATGATGATCTCTCGTGGCATGGATGGAACTTTGGGGGCGGGATGTTGCTTTAATCTTCGTCCTCGTCAAGCGAAACCGACTCGGAATCTTCATCCTCGATGTAATTGCCACCACTGAAGCCCACTTCGTTGGACGGTCGGAAGCGGCGCTTGCCATATTCCTTCTCCCACTGCGCCTGACACTCGACGGTGAGCCGGGCGAAGGGGATGGCCTCAAGCCGGGCTTGCGGAATCTTGCGCGAGGAAATTTCGCAAATCCCGTAATTTCCGGCCTGAATCCGGCGCAGGGCCTGCTCGATCTCGTAGAGCGCGTCCTGTTCTTTGGCCAGCACGGAGAGCGCGAAGTCGCGGTCGTAGGCATCACTGCCCGCATCGCCTTGATGCTGGCCGGAACCCGAGGCCTCGGATCCTTCCGGTGCATTGCGGATCGTGTCGCGGGTCATGCCGGACATCGAGTCCACCAAATCGTCTCGCAAATCGAGCAGTCGCTGGCGTTGTTTCTGGACGAATGCCGGGCTGTGGCTGCCATTGCTGCCGGGTGCCAGAATCGGACCCGACGGTTCGATCAGAGCCTTCGGCGGCACAAAAGGAGGCTTCACCGGGGCGGGTGCCACGGGCGTTTTGACCAAGGAGGAACCACTCTTTTTGGCCGGAGCCTTGGGTGCGGGAGCCACGGTGGCCGCTGGTTTGGAAGTCTTCTTTTCCACAGCCTTTGGTGCAGGCTTGCTCTCCTTGGCGGCAGGTGCGGCTTTGGCTCTCGATTCCGGCTTGGCGGCCACTTTTTTCTCGGGTGCCTTCTTCACCGGTGCCGACACCTTCTTGGAAACCGCAGTCGGCTTCTTGGCGGGCGCGGGAGCCTTTTTCACCGGAGCCTGCTTTTTCGCAGGTGCCGCCTTCTTGACCGGTGTGGCCTTTTTCGGTGGCTCTGCTTTTTTCACGGCTTTCTTGACTGGCTGGGCGGCAGGCTTCGCGGATTTGGCGGCAGGCTTGGCCGCCTTTTTGGCGGGGGCGGATTTGGGTGTGTTCTTGGTCGCGGCCATGGGGTTATTGGAAGGATGCGGATGGTGGAAAATCAGACGGTCGCCATGTCTCCGCGCGATACTTGCGGGGGAGAAGAGCGCGGTGGGTTAGCCCGTGATGCCCACCCCATCAAGAAGAAAAGTAACGAATTGCAAATTACCTTGGGACGACAGTTTCCGCACGGGACTTGAAATGCAGGCACGCTTCCTTATGCTGCGCCCCCATGCAGCTCAGCGCCATTGTCGAAGCCCTACTAATCGCCTCGCAAAATCCCCTCACGGCCGAGGAAATCGCCCGTCTGGTCCGGGCACGCGTGGCCGAAGCCGATGACATCCGGGCCCGCGAATCCGAGGATGGCAAACTGCCCGCCGACTTGCCCGAGTGGCTGTCCGCACTGGCCAACACCCCTGCGGAACAAGTAAGTGAAGTGATCGGACATCTCAATGCCACCTACACCGAGTCCCAGCGCGCATTCACCATTGTTGAGCGGGCGAATGGCTGGAAACTCTACACCCGTCTGGAATTCGGGGATTTCGTCCGCCAGCTCTTTCCCGGACGCAAGCCGGAGCGGATGAGTGGCCCCGCCATGGAAACCCTTGCCATCATCGCCTACCGCCAACCCATCACCAAGGCCGCCATCGAAGCGGTCCGCGGCGTGGCTTGCGATGGCATGCTTCAGAAACTCCTCGACCGCGACCTGATCCGCATCGGCGGCCGTGCCGAACTCCCCGGCCGTCCGCTGCTTTATGAAACCACCGATCTGTTTTTCGAACACTTCGGCATCCGATCCATCGATGATCTGCCAAACGCCACGGAACTGCGCAAAGTGAAACTCCCTGCCCCTGAAGAAGCCGCTCCCGCAAGCGCCGATCCCGAACAACAACTCGCCCTAAGCGCCATCGGTAGCCCCGCCGCCGGCCACAATCAGCAGGACGACGAGCCCGAAGCCTGAACCCACTGCCCTCTCCCGTGAATCTCGACGACATCCGCCGCCAGATCGACGAAATCGATCAAAGCCTGCTCGACCTCCTCAGCCGCCGCGCCGACCTCGTGCATGAGGTCGGCATCGTCAAAAAACGCGACGGCCTGCAAATCTACGCTCCCGAACGCGAGGAGGCTTTGCTGCGGCGTCTCATCGAAATGAACCGCGGCCGCCTGCCGGAAAAATCCATCCGCGCGATCTTCCGCGAAATCATGTCCGCCGCGCTCGCGCTCGAGGACGACCTCAAGATCGCCTACCTCGGCCCCGAGGGCACCTGGACGCACCAAGCGGCAATCAAGAAATTCGGCCACTCGGTCAACTACTCGCCGCAAGCGAATTTCTCCGATGTTTTCGACCAAGTGACCCGTCGTCTTGCCGATTACGGCGTGGTCCCCATCGAAAATTCCACCGAGGGCGCGGTTTCCCACACTCTGGATTTGTTCGTCGATTCCCCGCTTTTCATTTGCGCCCAGATCCTGCTGCGCATCGAGAACGGCCTGATGGCCGCAATTCCGCGCGATCAAATCAAGATCCTCTACTCCCACCCGCAGGTCTTCGGCCAGTGCCGCGCATGGATTTTGAAAAACTTCCCGGATGCCGAGCTCGTCGAGGTATCCTCCACCACCAAGGCCGCTCAGATCGCCCGCGATCAGGCCGCCCAGGGTGCCGCCGCGCTCGGTGGCCCGCTCGCCGCGGAAATGTATGGCCTCACCTTGTTGGAGGAATCCATCCAGGACCGCGCCACCAATACCACCCGCTTCCTGGTCATCGGCGAGAAAACCTGCCCGCCCACCGGCCACGACCGCACCTCGATCCTGTTCGCCATCCATGACCGCCCCGGCTCGCTGGTCAAGGCGCTGCAGGCCTTCGACCAGTGTCACATCAACATGTCCAAAATCGAATCCCGCCCGTCCAAGCGCAAGGACTGGGA
This sequence comes from Luteolibacter sp., assembly GCA_964202135.1. Lineage (GTDB taxonomy): Bacteria > Verrucomicrobiota > Verrucomicrobiia > Verrucomicrobiales > Akkermansiaceae > Luteolibacter. The sequence goes on from CAXNHR010000043.1 coordinate 12,786, forward strand.
ATACATCTTTTATGTCGATCTCGCCGGACATTGTGAGGATCCCAAGGTCGCCGAGGCACTTGAAGAACTCGGCCGACACTGCTCGATGGTCAAACTCCTCGGCTCCTACCCGGACACGGGAGAATGACACTTCACGCCACTTTCGAAAAATTCGTCACAATCTTCGCTAGCCTATTGCAAATCAAACTGCTTACATTCGCCGCGCATGACTCGAAACGTTGAAATGATCATTGATGGCAAGCCTCTCGAACTGAAAACGGTCTTGGGCTCCGAGGGCGAAGTGGGGATCGACATCACCGCTCTCAGAAACCAGACCGGCTGCATCACCCTCGATCCCGGCTACGGCAACACCGGTTCCTGCGAAAGCGCCATCACTTTCATCGATGGCGAGACAGGCATTCTCCGCTACCGCGGTTATGACATCGCGGAACTCGCGGAAAAAAGCACCTTTGTCGAGACCGCCTACCTCCTGATTTACGGTGAACTTCCCACCCGTGCCCAGCTCGCCGAGTTCTCCGAACTGCTCACCGAAAACCAGATGCTCCACGAGGGCATGCGTTTCCACTTCGAGAGCTTCCCGCCCACCGCCCACCCGATGGCCATCCTCTCCGCGATGATCAACGCGGCCTCATCCTACCATCCCAACATCATCAACAAGCGCGAGGAACGCTTCCCCTACCACGCCGCGCGCCTCATTTCGCAAGTCCGCACCATCGCCGCATTCTCCCACCGCAAGGCCAAGGGGCTGCCCGCCATCTACCCCAAGACCAATCTCAAATACACCGCGAACTTCCTCCACATGATGTTCTCGCATCCCGGCGAGGACCTCGAACTCAAGCCGGAAATCGTCAAGGCGCTCGACCTGATTTTCCTGCTGCATGCCGACCACGAGCAGAACTGCTCCACCTCCACCGTGCGTATGGTCGCATCCAGCCGCGCCAACCTCTTCGCCTCCGCCTCCGCCGGCGTCTGCGCCCTCTGGGGCCCGCTCCACGGCGGTGCCAACCAAGCAGTACTCGAAATGCTCCAGGAAATCCATGACGAGGGTGACGACGGCAGCAAGTTCCTCGCCCAGGTGAAGGACAAGGTCGGCAACCGCCGCCTGATGGGCTTCGGCCACCGCGTTTATAAAAATTTCGATCCCCGCGCCATCATCATCAAGCAACAGTGCGACAAGGTCCTCGCTCAACTCCACAAATCCGATCCGTTGCTCGATATCGCCAAGAAACTTGAGGAAATCGCCCTTCACGACGATTACTTCGTTTCCCGCAAACTTTACCCCAACGTGGATTTCTACAGCGGCATCATCATGCGCGCCATCGGCATTCCGCTCGACATGTTCACCGTCATGTTCGCCATCGGCCGGATGCCCGGCTGGATCGCCAACTACAAGGAGGTCATGGAAGACTCCGAAAGCCGCATCGCCCGTCCGCGCCAGATCTATACCGGCCCCACCCTGCGGCCCTACCAGACGATCGACCAGCGGCAGTGACCGCGCCCGGTATTTCCATGATGCACCACACTCCTGTGGTGCATCTCATCTGACACTCACGACATGAGTGTCGTGACTCCTTATCACACCCGCCGCGGTCGGCGCTTCAACGCCAGACGCAATACAAAGATCGGCAACGCGGACAACACCACAGCCGCCGCCGCAATCCTGAGCCCCGGAAAAACCCGGGCACGGTTGCGATCCAGCGCCACCAGCGATTCCGCCACCACCTGCCCCCTCGGCACGTAAAAGCACTCCCGTGACGGCATGCCCGGAAGCCTTTCATCCCGCCGTGCGACCAGTCCGAACTCGGTATGCACCGGCCCCGGACAAACCGCCAGCACCCGGATCCCGTGATCCTTCAATTCGATGCGCAATGCCTCGGAAAAACTCGTCACATACGCCTTGCTTGCCGCATACACCGCGAAATCCGGGATCGGCAACAGGCTGGCCAGCGAGCTCACGTTCACAATCGCACCCCCACCGCGCCGGATCATCCCCGGCACCAGCAAATGCGACAGCTGCGTGAGCGCCTCCACATTCACCCTAAGCATCGTCTCCAGTTTCGGCCATTCCGCGGTTGCAAACTCACCGTAGTCACCCAGCCCCGCATTGTTGACCAGCAGGTCCGGCACCCAATCCATGCTCGCGAGTTTCTCCGCCAGTCCCACACGCTCCGCCCGCTCAGCAAGGTCGGCAGCAATCACCGAAACCCCGACTCCCGGAAACTCCACGCGTATTCTCGCCGCCAGTTTCTCCAACAAATCCACCCGCCGCGCCACCAGCACCAACTGCTCCACTCGCGGCGCGAGCTGCAGCGCATATTCCTCACCCAGCCCGGCCGATGCCCCGGTCACCATGGCACATGCATATCGAATCAATTGCGACATGTCGTCCGTTAGCGCATCCGCCCCCATCCCGCCAGCCGCAAGTCCCGCCAAAGTTCACAAAAATGAATTGCCAAGCACCCATGCGCTTTCTAGCTTCCCGTCCCGCGCAAGGACAGGTGTCAGAGTGGTCTAATGAGCACGCTTGGAAAGCGTGTGTGGCGGTAACGTCACCGAGGGTTCGAATCCCTCCCTGTCCGCCATCGTGTTGCCAAAACGAAGCAACTCGCTCTAAATCAACAACTTACGAACCATCAGAACAGGCCGCGACAGGTTTTTCTGACAGTTTTTCTGACAAGTTGACTCGAAAGCCGGGTTCGATGACCCGGAAACGCAAACGCCGCAGTGGAATCGTGGAAATCGGCAACGGTCCCGCGAGAATCAAGATCTACACGATGAACCGTCGGGACGGCTACCCCGAGTTCACGCTTTCATGGAAGGAGGCTGCCAGACGCAAGACGCGCAGCTTCTCCTCGATGGACGAAGCACGGATGATCGCCCAGCAGATCAGCGTACGGTTGACCAATGGCTGGACGGCCGCCGATGAAGCGACCCGCCGCGACATCGACCTGCTCCGCCACTGCGAGCAGGTGGCCCGGGAGCACGGAGTCGGTCTTTCCGCCGCGATGGACGAATGGGCCAGCGCACGGAAGGCGGCAGGTGAAATCCCGTTGTCCGATGCGGTGCGGTTCTATCAAGCAAACCGAGCCGACCTCTTCGCCGTCCGGACCAACGTCCAGGTGGCCGCCGAGTTCGTCGTATCGCTGAAACGCAAGGGCGTGAGTGACATCTATGTCAGGAACGCGACAAGCAGCCTCAAGCGGTTCACCGATGCCATGTCGGGCAACATTGCCGATGTGACCGTGGCCGACATCAACCGGTTTCTCGACGGCCTCAAGAGCCTCGGGCCCGTCAGCAAGAACGGCATCCGGCGCAACATCGTGACTATGTTCGGTTTCGCCAAGAAGCAGGGATACCTCCATCCCGACCGGAAGACGGCCGCGGAACAGAGCGACTCGTTTAAGGAGCCTGAGAAGGAGATCGAAATTTTCACGCCGGACGAGATGCGTGACATTCTGCTCGCCGCCCACGCCCGCATCCTGCCGCTCATCGCCATCGGCGGATTTTGCGGAATTCGGTCTGCCGAGGTCGAACGCCTGACCTGGCAGGACATCAAGTGGGATCGCGGTCACATCGAGATCGCCGGCCACAAGGCGAAGACGGCGGCGCGGCGACTCGTCCCCCTCCCCGAGAATCTCAAAGCGTGGCTTGCTCCATGGCGCGAGGAAGC
>CAXNHR010000044.1:0-16177 GCA_964202135.1 Luteolibacter sp.
CACAACGGTCATTCGGTCGCCTTCGCCGGTGGCGGCGAGCCATTGGTGGATGCCGGTGAAAACGAAGGCATCGGCTATGCCAAGCTCGACATCGCCGCATTGCGCGAGTTCCGCGCCAAGTCGATCTGGGGCAATGCCTGGCGCCGCCCGGCCCATTACGGCGCGCTCACCGAGGTGCACCCCATTCCGGTCTTCGAGCGTAAGAACTTCTTCGGCAAGCCGCTTGGTTCATCGATCTGATGCTCCATGAGGAAAGTCCGTGCCACAACGTGGCGCGGGCAGCCTGCCCGCAGCCCTCTTACTATCATATCAAATCATGTCTTCCAAAATTTCAGCCATTCTCATCGGCATTGTATCCTTCGCATCTGCGGATCCGGGCATGGATTTTCCGCCCGCCAGTTACACCCAGGAAATCCGTCTGACCTTCCGCGATGCCGCCGCTGCGGCGCGGGCCGAGATTGCCATCGAGCCGCTATTCGACGGCCACCATCGCGCGGTTTCCTGCCGCTGGGATGACAACGCCCCTTCCAATGTGGAGACCCGCCAACGCATGGAAAACAGCGGCGTTCGCGGCACATGGTATCTCAACAACCGCAACCACGGCTCGGGCTATGTCAAACCCGGCGAGGGATATGATTATCTCGAAACCGCGCGCGGCCTGTTAGATGGCGGCAACTCGATCGGCGCGCACTCGCTCACCCATCCGTTCCTCACCTACTTCCACCGCAACCGGATGTTTGAAGAAACGGCAGGTGTCCGCATCGAATGGGAGGCCGCTCTCGATACGCCGGTGCTTTCCTATGCCTTCTCGTTCATCGACCTGCGCACCGAGCCGGAGAAAGAACAGATCCAACTTGAAATGATGCGCACCCTCGAACGCGCCGGTCTCTATCACACCGCAGAATATCTCGATTTTTTCAATGACCTGCCGCACGAAATGGAGCTGAGCCCCATCATGCCCACCGAGAACAACCCGATCGATGTCTTCGCCAAAGCGGTGGAATGGGCATACAACGACGCGCAATTCGCCAAACTCGGGCCGATGATTTCCAACTCGATGCACGCTTGGTATGGCACCAAGTATCTCGATTTCGGCTTCGATGAATTCGAGCGCCGCCTTAAAGTGATGTCCTCGCTGGAGGATGTCTGGCACTGCAACCAGAACCAATATGGTGCATACCGCCGCCAGTTCCGCGCCGCCACCATCGACACCCACATCGACGGTTCCACTGTCTCCGTGCGCCTCGAGCGCCCGCGCCTCACCGATCTCAACGACGCCACACCACTTACCTTGGCCGTCAGAAACGTCGCGGCGGAGGACCTTCTCAAGATCGATAGCGCCGCTGCCACAGTCACACCCTCCACCAAGCCGCGTGAGGGCAAGCTGCTTTTCCACCTGGCCCACGACCGCAGCCAGCGGATGCCCGGAAAAATCGGCCACGTCGCCAACCCGGGAAACCAGAGTGATCTCATGGCCGCGGATCCGGATTTTCCGGAAATTCACGGCGGCCTGCGCGCCAGTGAGGCAGGGCTCTCGCTCGCCTTGCAAAACCGCGGCGAGTCACCGTTGGAAAACCTGCGCGTCACCTGGCGCACCCCGCTCGCTTACAAGGAAGGCGTGCGTGTCGAGGAAATCGGCACTGTCGAGGCTGCTGCTGGACGTGATTTCAAACTCAGCCTCACTCCGGCGGATAGCGACAAGTCCCACATCGGCAGCGCCTATTATGTCGCGCAGGCGGACTTCACCCAAGCCGGCAAGCCCGGCCGCATCCACTTCACCTGCAACCGCGCCGCAGTGGAGCCCGATGCCTCATGGCCGCGCGAGGGCTTCGCCCTGTTAGGACCGATCCCCAAGGAGCACTTCGATGCCGCAACTCTCGCCGAGCGCATTGTTCAGGACGGCTGTCCGGAAAAGCTCACGCTCAATGGCACGGAGCCGCTGGTGTGGCGCAGTCAGGCGCGCGATGGATTCATCCGCCAGGATTGGCTTGATCCGGAATACATCCGCACCATGGGCACTTGGGACGCCGCCTCGCCCGGCTACCTGCTGCGCTCCAAGGTCCACTCGCCCACTGCCCGGCCCGTCGAATTCATCTGCAGCCGCCCGTTCATCGGTCCGATCATCCTCAACGGCCAGTTCGTCACGGATTTCAAGGCGGAGCTCAAGGCCGGCGACAACGAACTGGTCATCGTCTATCCGCCGGACGTGCTGCGAGTCGGTGGCGTGCGCCTGGCCGCCTGTTTCCTGCGCCTTGCCGATCCGGCCACGGGCCAACGCTACAAGGACATCATCTATCAGCCATGGTGAGCGGATGCGCCGCATCAAGATGGTTCGCACTCGCGATATAATAAGCGAGGTCTTGTTGATGCTGGTTTTTGTGCGCTATTTCAGTTCGCACGAGGCACCCTCATCCTGCGGAGTTCGATAGACTCCGCCCTCGACACGGATGGGGTGGACGAAGTGCGGACGCAGGTGCGGGATGTGCTCGAGAAACACCACGGGCAGGTCGAGACCGATGTGATTGAAGAGCACGAGATGCTGGTGCAGCTGGCCCATGTCGCCGACGTGCGGGACCACCGGCACGCCGAACTTTTTGCACATGAGGCTCACGGCGAAGAACTCGCTGACACCCGCCACGCGCACGGCGTCCACCTGGATGAATCCGGCGCATCGGGCCTGGAGGTAGTTCTTGAAGATGATTCGGTTTGGTACGTGTTCGCCGAGGGCGAGGTTCACCGGCGCGATAGCATCGGCCAGCGTCTTGTGTGCGGCCACGTCGTCCGGGTGGGTGGGTTCCTCGATCCAAAAAGGGTTGATTTCCTTGAGGCGATCGCAGATGTCGAGCGCCTGCGGAAGCGTCCACTGCTGGTTGGCATCGACCATGATCCGCGCATCGGGTCCGGCCACTTCACGGACGATGCGCGCGCGGCGGAGATCCCGCTCCGGATCCTTGGAGCCGACCTTGAGTTTCATGGCGGTGAACCCTGCATCGATGGCGCGCTTGCAGTTCTCACGGACTTGTTGGTGGCAAACACGAGGATGCCCGCCGCCGCCCCGCCGAGCATGGTGAGCAGGGCTCCGCGATAGGACGCGCCCTTCCACAGCACGCCCCACAGGAAGACGGCGGTGTTTGGCGGGGCAATGTGCGCGATGATCTCGTTGAGGCCTCGGAAAATGCTGCCGTAGCGCGAAAGCAGCGGCACCAGCGCGATGGCCAGCAGCATGGCGACGACCGCCGCGACACGGCCGATGGTGACCAGCTTGTGATCCGGCGTGTCCGGCTTGAAGCGTTTCCACAAATCATAACTGAAGAGTGTGGAAATCGAGTTAAGCGCACCGGATACCGTGCTCATGAGTGCTGCGATCAGCGCGGCGGCCATCACGCCGGTCAGCCCGCTGGGCAGCAGGCGCACGATCATCTGAGTGTAGGCTTCCTTGGTCTCGATGACCGCCCAGGAACCATCGGCAGCCGCCATTTCGAGGCCGGGCTTGGAAGCGCCATCGGGCCACAGCACGCGGAGGTCCTCGAAGGTTCCGGATTTCACCAGCACATAGAACATCAGCCCGGGCAGCACGAAGAGGAACACCGGCAGGATCTTGATCAAGGCGGCGAACAAAGGTCCCACCCGCGCGTGGTTCTCGTCCTTTGCGCCGAGCACGCGCTGGACGATCGTCTGGTCCGCGCACCAATACCAGATGCCGAGCACGCGGATAGCCCAGCAGGATGGCATACCATGGCATGCCGCTCGGATCGCCGGACGGACGCAGCATCGAGAGCATGTTTTTCTCCTGCGGAGTTTGCAACGCCTCAACCAAACGGCTCCAACTCGCGCCGATTCCCCGGTCGCCGCCTAGAAACTTGAAGCTGAACCAGGTGATGAGCACCGCGCCGAACAGCAGCACCACGGTTTCCACCGTCTCGGTGAAGACCACGGCCATCAGGCCGCCGACCACCACATAGGCGGCGGTGGCGATTGCTATGACGACGATGCTGACCCACGGATCGACACCTGCGCTCCGTAATTGTAAGCGGTGAACGAGGGCAAGATCGAGTTTCACGCGCTGAGCAGCGGACACTAACCGGGAATGCGAATGAAATCGAACACGCTGCCGGGCTTGTCGAGCGTGGGCTTCTGGAACAGCCGGCGGCGGCAGGACTGGGGGCTGGACCACCACCGCAACGAAGGCATGGAGATTGTGTTTCTGGAAACCGGCGGCATGGGTTTCGAGGTCGATGGCGCAAAGCACGAACTGCAGGCGGGCCACCTGACTGTCACGCGGCCGTGGCAGCTTCACAAGCTGGGTGATCCGCACATCGGCCGCGGCAGGTTGTTCTGGCTGATCCTGGATGTGGGCGTGCGGCGGCCGAGCCAGGATTGGCGCTGGCCTGCATGGGTGGTCCTCACCCCGCGGGACCTGCGGGAACTCACCCGTAAACTGCGCCATGGCGAGCAATCCGTGTGGGTGGCCAACCCGCGCATCAGGCATGTTTTCCAGGACATCGCGGACGGCATCCTGCATTGGAGCCAAGCGCACGCGAGTTCAAGGATGGCTGTCGCCGTCAACCGCCTGCTGGTGGAAATCCTCGACATACTTGCCGAACAACAACTCGAGGAATCCCCATCGCTGGTGACGCGCCGGCGCACGGTGGAGTTGTTTCTCAACGCCCTTGTCGAAAACCCGATGAGCTGTGCCGAGCCATGGAACTTGGAGAGCATGGCCGCCCAATGCGGCCTGGGCATCACCGCGATGGCGAAGTATTGCCGCGAACTGGTCAATACCGGGCCGGTCGCCTTCCTCAACCAATGCCGGCTCGATCACGCCGCGCAGGATCTCGCCGGCCGGCCCGGGTTGTCCGTGACCGAAATCGCGATGCGTTCCGGTTTCAATTCCAGCCAGTATTTCGCCACCCTGTTCCGCAAACGCCATCAAATGACGCCGATGCAATATCGCCGCATGCTTGAACATTGAGTCAAATGGCATATATTGCGTGTTTTCCCTGCCAGGGTGCGGCAGCGAGCCAGGATGAGGGCTGGATTGTTGCCTTGGCTTGTTGCGGGTCGGCGGCGTGCGCGTGGCCGCTTTTTCCACGCTTTGCGGAACCCGCCACGGGCAAGCGTTGCAAGGACATCACCTTTCAGCCATGCTGAACGAATGCGCCGCACCGAGATTGTTCGCACCCGCCACCAGTCGTTGGAGATTTGGAAATCCGACCTTGCCACCGAGTTCCGCGTGGCAGGCGCCATCCACGCATGGCATCACCGCCGGCGTTTCCTCACCGGCCTGGCATGGGACATGATCGCCGCCGCGCCCTTGCTCGCCGCAAACCATCCGCCGCGCTCGGTGCTCATGCTCGGCCTCGCCGGTGGAACCGCTTTCCGCATCCTGCGCCACCTGCTGCCCGACTGCCGTCTCACCGCGATCGATATCGATGAGGAAATCGTCGCGCTCGCCCGCAAGCACATGGATCTGGATGCGCTGGGCATCGAAGTCATCCTCGGCGATGCCTACCCATGGCTTGCCGCGAACCGCCGGACCTTCGATGTGGTGATTGATGACATCTATCTAGCCGGTAAAACCGATGTCTTCCGGCCGCAGGCATGGGACGCCGCCCTGCTCGGAAACCTGCGCCGCGCCATCGCTCCGGGCGGCGCGCTGGCCGTCAACCTCGTCACTGGCAAGGGCCACCGCGCGATGCAATCGCTCACCCGTCGCGTGCTCACCGCGCACTTCCCTTCGGTGCGTGCCATCAAATCCCCGGAGGCCATGAACGAGGTGTTGGTGGCCTGCGATGCCGTCGCCACGCGCCGCCGGCTCATTCCCTACCGCGAACGCTTCAACGACTGGCGTGACTGCGCCTACTGGGAGCGCCTCAGCGTGCAAGCCATCCAGGGCATGCCGGGCAGGTGATGTCCGCCCGGAATTCCGCCGCACCCGGCTCTTGCGCTCCCTCGCGGTCTGCCTTAGGAAACTCCCCGATGAAACGCCACCTTGCTCTCCTCGCCATCGTCTTTTTTCCCGCCTTCGCCTCGTGCGAACCCGCCAAGGAAGCCGAAAAGCCCGCAGCCGCCGCCGCTGAAAAAGCCCCGAAGGTCCGCCTCAAGACCTCCATGGGCGACATCGTGCTCGAACTCAACCCGGAGAAAGCCCCGATCACCGTCGAGAACTTCCTCGGCTATGTGAAAAAGAAACACTACGACAACACCGTGTTTCACCGGGTGATCGACGGTTTCATGATCCAGGGCGGAGGATTCGCCGTCACGGATGGCAAGCTCGTCGAGAAGGCCTCCGGCAAGGGCATCAAGAATGAGGGACAGAACGGCCTCAAGAACGAGCGTGGCACCATCGCCATGGCCCGCACCAATGATCCCGACAGCGCCACCGCCCAGTTCTTCATCAACGTGGTGGACAACGCCATGCTCAACTTCCCGAGCAATGGCGGTTACGCGGTATTCGGCAAGGTGGTCGAAGGCATGGACGTGGTGGACAAGATCAAGGCCGTCAAAACCGGCGTCTCGCCAATGTCGATGCGCCACCCCGCCACTGGAGAGGCGCTCGAAATGCCATCGCAGGACGTGCCCGCCCAAAACGTGGTGATCACTTCCGCCACCATCGAGTGAGTGTGGTTTTCGGCTCCCATCGCTCATCTTGATGCAACTCTGGCTCTGCCCGCTGCTCGCGTTTCTGTTGGGATCCATTCCCTTCGGGCTGCTCATGGCCAAATCCCGGGGCATCGACATCCGCGCCCACGGCTCCGGCAACATCGGCGCCACCAACGTGCTGCGCGTGATGGGGAAAAAATACGGCATCCCCTGTTTGTTGTTGGATATGCTCAAGGGCTTCATCCCGGTGGCCATCGCCGTGAACCTCATCCAGATCACCGGCCGCCCTGTGCAGGTGCCGCTGGGATTGCCGGAAGCATGGGTGATGGAACTCTCCGCCGCCGATGCGCTCAAGGCGCAGATCGCCCACATTCTCACCGCGCTCGCCGCGGTGCTCGGCCACAACTACTCGCCATGGGTTGGCTTCAAGGGCGGCAAGGGCATCGCCACCTCAGCGGGAGTGCTGTTAGGTCTGATGCCCTTCGCCGTGGTGCTGCTGCTGGTGCTGTGGCTGCTGTTGTTTCTCACCACCCGTTATGTCTCGGTGGCCAGCATGGGAGCGGCCTGCGCGCTGCCGCTGCTCACGCTCTGGGGCTCCTGGCATCACGGGCGCATCCAGGACGGCACATGGAACAAGCCGCTTTTCGTTTTCAGCATCATCATCGCCGTGCTCGCCGTCTGGAAACACCGCGCCAACATCCGCCGCCTGCGCGATGGAACGGAAAACCGCTTCGAACGAAAGCGTTCCAGCATCACCACCAACGGATAAACCTGAATCATCTCATCTTTCACCTTGGCGCTCTTGGCGACTTGGCGTTTCAAAATCATCTTCCATCCAATGACCCCACCCACCTCCGCAGCCATTCTCGGTGCCGGCTCCCTTGGAACGGCGCTCGCAAAACTCCTCGCGCCCAAACTCGAATCCGTCCTGCTCGTTTCCATCGAGCGGGAGTGTGTGGACGGCATCAACCGCGATCACCGGAATCCGAAATACCTGACAGATATTTCCCTCGGCGAAAACGTCCGCGCCACCGGTGATCACCGCGAGGTGCTCGGCATGCCATTGGTCATCTTCGCCGTGCCCACCGTGGGCGTGCGCTCCGAAGCGGAAAAACTCGCCGCGCTCGGCCTGCATGCGGACACCCCGCTCTTGTCCTGCACCAAGGGCATCGAGCGCAACACTGGCGAGCGCATGAGCGAGATTCTGCGGGAAGTGTTTCCACACAATCCCATCGGCATCCTCACCGGTCCCAACCACGCCGAGGAAATCGCCAAGGATCTTGTCACATGCGCCGTCGTCGCTTCTGATAACCCACAGCTTGCGGATGCCTTGCAGGAACTGTTCAGCCTGCCGCATTTCCGCGTTTACACCAGCGACGACGTCGCCGGCGTGGAACTCGGCGGCGCGGTCAAGAACGTCTATGCCATCGCCGCCGGCATGGCCCACGGCCTAGGGCTGGGCGACAACGCGGTGGCCGCGCTCGTCACCCGCGCGCTTGCGGAAATGACCCGCCTCGGCATCGCGCTCGGCGGTCGCAAGGAAACCTTCGCCGGGCTCTCCGGTGTCGGCGACCTCATCGTCACCTGCTTCTCCGAGCACTCGCGCAATCACCGCGTGGGCCTCGCGCTTGGTAAGGGGCAGACGCTCGAAGAAGCCGTGGCCGCGCTCGGCATGTGCGCCGAGGGCGTGCCCAACACGCTCTCCATCCACGATGCCGCCCGCAAGGCGGGCGTGCGCACGCCGATCATCGATGCGATGTATGCCATTCTCTATCAGAACAAACCCGCATCGGACGCCATGCGCGAACTGCTCGACCGCGATCCACGTCCGGAAAACAGTTAACACCATCTTTTCCATTGAACACTGACAAACCCCCCGGCCTCATCCGCCGCCTCTACAACTGGACGGTCTCATGGGCCGACCACAAGGCAGGCACACACGCGCTGTTCTGGCTATCCTTCGCCGAGTCGTCATTTTTCCCGATCCCGCCGGACGTGTTGCTGATGGCGCTGTGTTTCGGAAAACGCGAGAAGGCATTCAAATACGCGCTCGTCTGCACCATTGGCTCGGTGCTCGGCGGTGTGGCCGGCTGGATGATCGGCTGGGGTTTGCGCGATACCGTGGCCATGCCGCTGCTCGGCGTCTTCGATCCCACGGGGCACACCCGCGAGAAAATCGAGATTTGGTATAATGCCTACGGTTTCTGGGGCATCCTGATCGCCGCCATTACGCCGATCCCGTACAAGGTATTCACGGTCTTTTCCGGCATCATGACTTATAGCCTGCCGCTGCTCATTGTCGCCTCAGTCCTCGGCCGCGGTTTCCGGTTTTTCGTGGTGGCCGCCATCATCCGCGTCTTCGGCCCCAAGGTCAGGCCTTTCATTGAGAAACACCTCGAATGGTGTTTTGTAGCCGGCACTGCCATGCTCATCGGCGGCTTCGTTCTCATCAAATACCTGCGCTGACGCCCGGCACGACACGGCATGATCTCAGTCACTCTTTCCGATCTATCCGAATTCAGCGGCCTGATCCCGTGGCTTGTCTCCGGCGCATGGAAGGACGATTTCGATCCTTCCGAGCTCAAGACCACGGGCTTGTCGATCTCCACGCTCAAGTTTCTGGATGAAGAGGAGGCATACGATGATCCGGACTTACTGTTTGGTTCCGAAGTGTGCGAACCGTCCGGCAGGCGTTACCGAGCGGCAATATGCTTTTACATCGACCCTGATGACGAGGAATACCCCATTGATTTCACCTCCGACTGCTCTTGTACACATGCATACACCTGCCGCCACGCCGCCGCCACGTTGGAGTTCCTGTCCACCATTGCCGCCACCGCCAGCCCCGCCAGGAAAGCGCCCGTCAACCCGGAGATCGACCGTTGGCTGCTGATGATCCGTCAGGCGGAACAAAGCGTCACTGCCAAGGCCGCGCGTGCCGTTCAACCCGCCAAACCCTATAACAAGTTCCTCGCTTACTGCATCGAGTTCCGCGAAGGCCACCATCACGGCCGCAGAGAGGTGAATCCCTTTTTCGGCCTCCACATCGGCAGTCGCAACAAATCCGGCGGCCACAGCATCGAGGCCAGCCATGCCACCGCGGATCCGACGAATCCACCCAAATACATGGCCACCGAGGATCTTGCCATCTGCGCGGCTTTCCACGCCCGCCGCCGCAAGCTCGGCGTCTGGGGCTCCGACATGCCGCTCGGCGGTCCGGATTGGGACATTATCCTCAACGCCGCACTGGCCACCGGCCGCTTGTTCTTTTCACGGCAATCGTCCGCTTTCCGCTCGTCGCGCATCTATCATCTGCTCAGCGAAGGCCCGGCACTCAATGTCGAGCCCGGCTGGGAAATCATGGAAGACGGTTCCGCGCGCCCGACCCTCAAACTGCCGTCCGACACCATCGAAATCATTCCCACCCAACCGCTGCGCTACATCGATTCCGCCGAACTCAGCATCGGTCTGCTGCAAAGCGAGGTTCCGCATGAAATCATCGCCGTCTGGCCATCCGGTCCGGTGATCCCCGCCGAGCGGGTGCCGGATATCAACGCGGAATTGCGGGCGATTCCCACCGCCACGCCGCTGCCGACGCCCGCTGAAAAACCCGCGCAGCTTCTTACAGGTCTCACGCCCGTTCCCACGCTTCACATCACCTGGGTGCTCTGCGGCATCTTCCAGAAGCGCCATATCGGCGCCTTGGTGGGATTTCAATATCCCGGCTGCCCGGTCCTCACTCCGCTCGCCCACGACGCCCCGCCGCAAACCTCATGGATGGAGGGCGACAAGCGCATGATTCTTCAGCGCGACGTCGCGGCTGAAAAAGCCCTGCTTGATGCTCTAACAGAAAACGGTCTCGTGTCGATTGACGCCTTCTATCCGGATCGCGAACTCAACGACAAGAACCGCCACTCGGTCGTGCTCGGCGGCCTCAAGGCAACCTCCGCCGACTGGCTTGATTTCCTAACAAGCGAAGAGTCGGAAGCCATCAAGAACGCAGGCTGGATCATCGTGAGCGATCCCAAGCTCGGTCTCACCGTTCACGACATCGCCGATTTTTTCCCCGCCATCGAGGCCGATCCCGATCATGGCATCGACTGGTTCCGCTTCGATGTCACCGGCGAGTTCGGCGGCAAGCGTGTCAGCCTGATTCCGCAGATCGCCCGCGCCATTGCCGAGGACTGGCACGAGCGCTACAAGGATGATGGCATTCCGGAAACCCTGCTGTTCCCCTGCGACGATCCCGCCGACGGCCACATCCGCTTTCCTGCCAGGCGTTTTCTGGAAATCGTCGATCAAGTCCGCCACCTCTTCCATGGCAAGGAAAGCGGTGACGGCCCGCTGCGTTTGGACCGCCTCAGCGCCGCCGGCATGGCCGACGCGCTCGCCATCGAAAGCTCGGAAACCACCCGCGCGCTCGCCGAGCTCGGCCGCAATTTGCGCGACATCGAAGGCCTGCCGCCCGCCGAGGTCCCGGCCACCATCAAGGCGGAGCTCCGCCACTATCAACTCGATGGCTTCCGCTGGCTGCAGTTTCTCGCCAACCACGGCCTGCACGGTATTCTCGCAGATGACATGGGCCTCGGCAAAACCCTGCAAACGCTCGCCCACCTCGCCGCCGAAACCGCCAAATTCCCCGACAAGACGTCGCTCGTCATCGCCCCCACCTCCGTGGTCCCGAACTGGGCCGCCGAAACGGAGAAATTCGCGCCGCATCTCAAGGTGCTCGTCCTCCACGGTGGCGAACGCGCTGATCACTTCGAGCAAATCCCCGATCACGACATCGTTCTAACAACCTATCCGCTTCTGGTGCGTGATTTCGACGAACTCGCCAAACACCACTGGCTCGCACTCGTGCTCGACGAGGCGCAATACATCAAGAACCCGAAATCCATCACCGCCTACAGCGCGTGCAAACTCAAGGCCACCCACCGCCTCTGCCTTTCCGGCACGCCGATGGAAAACCACCTCGGCGAGCTCTGGAGTCTGATGCGTTTCCTGATGCCCGGCTTCCTCGCCGACGAGAAAACCTTCAACGCCTTCCTGCGCAAGCCGATCGAGCGCGATCATTCCACCGATGCCCAGATCGCGCTCAACCGCCGAGTTTCCCCACTCATCCTGCGCCGCACCAAGGACCAGGTGGCCACCGAACTGCCGGAGAAAACCACGCTCATCCACGGCATCGACCTCGCGCCGAAACAGACCGACCTCTATGAATCCGTGCGCGCCGCGATGGACGCACGCGTCCGCGACGTCATCGCCGACAAGGGTCTCGCCAAGTCCCACATCATCGTGCTCGACGCCCTGCTCAAGCTGCGCCAGATCTGCTGCCACCCGCACCTGCTCAAGAGCGAGGCCGCCCAGCGCGTCACCGAATCCGCCAAGCTCGAATTCCTCACAGGCGAGTTGCTGCCCCAGCTCATCGAGGAAGGCCGCCGCATCCTGCTCTTCTCGCAGTTCACCTCGATGCTCGAACTCATCGAGGAACATCTCGAACTCCAGGACGTCCCGTTCCTCAAACTCACCGGCCAGACCCAGGAGCGCGCCAAGCTCGTCAAAAAATTCCAATCCGGCGAGATCCCCATTTTCCTCATCTCGCTCAAGGCCGGCGGAACCGGTCTCAATCTAACAGCCGCCGACACCGTCATCCACTACGACCCATGGTGGAACCCGGCCGCCGAAAACCAGGCCACCGACCGCGCCCACCGCATCGGCCAGACCAAGCCGGTCTTCGTTCACAAACTCGTCTGCCGCGGCACCATCGAGGAGCGCATCCTCGAACTCCAGAAACAGAAATCCGCCCTCGTCGAGGCCCTGCTCTCCGAGGACACCAGCAAACTGCGCATCGACGCCGAGACGCTCTCGCACCTGCTCGCGCCGCTGGCGTGAACCCGATTGACTTGGCGGGCCGCCGGTCACTTCTTCTTCAAGCCCAGCACAAGCACTACCACTCCGCCGCCCAGCAAGGCCCACGAAAGCACCGGCGGGACGCTGTGACGCTCCTGCACCTCCGCCTGCACCTTGAGCGGGCCGAAGTCGATCACGTTCTCCTGCTTGGTGGTGGTGAATCCGCCGTAGGCAAGCAATGCTCCCCCGGTGACGATCATGACAATACCGACGATGCTTAGTGCGTTCATAACATCCAATGTTTCACCCGGCTTTAGGCGAAAGCCAGACTAAATTTCATAATGAAGTCGAGATCAGATTTCGGTTGAGCGATCTGCGGCATTGGTGGGAAGGAGTTTGAGCGTGGTTGCGGCGTCTCGCCGCAATGTGACCTGTTCCCGTGCGGCGAGACGCCGCAACCACATCGAATAAGCGCTTGGCCCGGACTATGCAAACTACGCCGGTGTGTAAACTTCCGCGCCTTTTTCCACAAACTCCCGGCTCTTTTCCCGCATGCCTTTTTGAATGGCCTCTTCTTCCGAAATCGCCTGTTCCGCCGCATACTGGCGCACGTCTTCGCTGATCTTCATCGAGCAGAAATGCGGGCCGCACATCGAGCAGAAGTGGGCGGTTTTCGCGCCGTCCTGCGGCAAGGTTTCATCGTGGAACGAGCGAGCGGTCTCGGGGTCGAGGCCGAGGTTGAACTGGTCTTCCCAGCGGAACTCGAAGCGGGCTTTCGATAGCGCGTTGTCGCGGTATTGCGCGCCGGGGTGGCCTTTGGCGAGGTCGGCCGCGTGGGCGGCGAGCTTGTAGGTGATGACGCCGGTTTTGACGTCCTCCTTGTTGGGCAAGCCGAGGTGCTCCTTGGGCGTGACATAACACAACATCGCGCAGCCATACCAGCCGATCATCGCCGCGCCGATGCCGCTGGTGATGTGATCATAACCAGGGGCGATATCGGTTGTTAGAGGCCCGAGCGTGTAGAACGGAGCCTCGTGGCACCATTCGAGCTGCTTGGCCATGTTTTCCTCGATCATGTGCATCGGCACATGGCCGGGGCCCTCGTTCATGACCTGGCAGCCTTTGGCCCAGGCGCGGGTGGTGAGCTCGCCCTGCACTTCGAGCTCGCCGAACTGCGCCTTGTCGTTCGCGTCCGCCACCGAGCCGGGGCGGAGGCCGTCGCCGATGGAGAAACTCACATCATAAGCGGCGCAGATATCACAAATCTCGTCCCAGTGGGTGTAGAGGAAGTTTTCCTTGTGATGGGCGAGGCACCACTTGGCCATGATGCTGCCGCCGCGCGAGACGATGCCGGTCATGCGGCTGGCGGTCATCGGCACGAAGCGCAGCAGCACGCCTGCGTGGATGGTGAAGTAATCAACGCCTTGCTCGGCCTGCTCGATGAGGGTGTCGCGGTAGAGTTCCCACGTCAGATCCTCGGCCTTGCCGTTCACTTTTTCCAGTGCCTGATAAATCGGCACAGTGCCGATGGGCACGGGGGAGTTGCGAAGAATCCATTCGCGGGTGGCATGAATGTTCTTGCCGGTGGAAAGGTCCATCACGGTGTCGGCTCCCCACTTGGTGGCCCAGCGCATTTTCTCGACCTCTTCCTCGATGGACGAAGCGACGGCACTGTTGCCGATGTTGGCGTTGATTTTCACCAGGAAATTGCGTCCGATGATCATTGGTTCGCATTCAGGGTGGTTGATGTTGAGCGGGATGATCGCGCGCCCGGCGGCGACCTCGCTTCTGACAAACTCAGGGGTGATCTCGGCGGGGATGCGCTGGGGGAAACGGCGGAAGATGGAGGGGACGAAGTCCCCGGACTGTAGCGGCGCTCTGTGAGCGTCGGTGTTTTCATCCGAGGAAGAGCGACGGTCACAGACCGCCGCTACAAGCTGGTGGGAACCGGCATGCTGCTTGTCCAGGTGGTTGCGCACGATGTCCTCCTTCATATCCGCGATTTGGGCGCGGCGCGTGTTCTCGCGGATGGCGATGAACTCCATCTCCGGGGTGATGATGCCTTGGCGCGCGTAGTGGAGCTGTGTGACGGGTTTGCCTGCCGAGCGCAGCGGCTTGCGGCGCTCGGAGGTGAGGCCGGGAAACTCGCGCAGGCGGTTGGTGCGCTCGGTTTGCGAAGCATAGGCGGCGTGCGCTTCCGTGAGGTAGCCGTTGTCCTGCGGCTTGACCTTGCGACCCTCGTATTCCCCCACATCGCCGCGGGCGAGGATCCACTCGCGGCGCATCGCCGGAAGGCCTTCCTCCACCGTGCCGGTGAAGGCCGGGTCGCCCCATGGTCCGGAGCAGTCATACACGCGCACCGGTTCGTTCACCTCGATGCGGCCATTCAGTGACTTGGTTTCCGAAAGCGAAATCTCGCGCATCGGCACGCGCACCGAGGGGTGATTGCCGCCTTGCACGTAAATGCGTGTGGATGCCGGCAGCGGCTGGCGGGATGCATCGTGGCTTTCGGCGGAGGCGGTTTCTTCTGGGCGTATCATGGTGGGATGGGAGTTTGGGACTGTAGACAAAAAAGGCCGTGCGGATGATGCACGGCCGGGGAAGGGGAGAAACCAGGTTTCGACTTCCTACGGCGGCATGACCCGCGTCAGGTTCGAAGGGTCTTTTCCGCGCGATGGAAAATCTCGGCTCCGCGATCGTGGAGCACCCCTGTCAGAGCTGGAGCATCCAAGGCATCGCGCGCCATGTCAAGCGGCCTGGCGGATTTTGGCAAACCAGTCAGAATCGGCGGGCCTGTTGGCGCGGTCTCCAGCCAATTCACTTCCCGCGACCTTTGATCTTCGGCCGCTACGTCGGCCACTCCGGCATCCTGCACGGCTGCACCGTCAAGGACGAGGTGCTGGTGGGCATGGGCTCGATCATTCACGACGATGCGGTCATCGGTGAGCGTTCCATCATCGGTGCGGGGGCCTTGGTCAGCGTCGGCACCGTCATTCCGCCAGGCGGTGGATGCGGATCGCGTCTTGCCATGCGATACCAATACGAGATGCACCGGCTGCTTTACAAGTGGCTGAACCGCCACAGCCAGCGCCGTTCGATGACCTGGAGACCGTATTGCGAACGCTGGAAAACGTGGGAGATGCCCGCAGCCCGCGTGGTGGAAACATTCCCAAGTCCGGCATTGCACCGGCCGCCCAAACCTGCATGAAATAAATTCGAAAAAATCAATCCGGGCCGTTGCGCTCTATCTGCGCGTCCTCCGAGGACGCCCGGTGCGGTAGTTCCGCGCGCCTGGACCTGCGAGGGGGCGTCGAGCAATCGGCGTTCCTACCTCAATCTGCAAGAAAATCTCAACCAAAGTGAAGTCACTGTTCAATATGTTGACCCTACTGTTGCTGACCGCTCTCGTGCTCACAAGTTGCGAAAGCAAGAACGAAAAGGTCAGGAGCAAGGTTAAAGCATCGGTTGATTTAGTGACACCCAGGGCCATTTTGGAGGCTGCTGCCGAACTTGACCAAAAGTCTCCCGCAAAGGAAGGAACATTGATACCTCTCACCTACGAGAAGTTGGGAGACCGCTGAGGTGAGCTGGATTTCTGGACCACCAACATCCAGAATCCATGTCCATGAAGCACAAGCCACGTCGGCGCTATACAGCCGAATTCAAATCCCAAGTCGTCGAGTTGCTCCAAGCAGGGAAGCCAGTTCCTGAGCTTGCTGAGGAA